>JAFGOE010000127.1 GCA_016926625.1 Candidatus Zhuqueibacterota bacterium | reverse complement strand
CGGTAACCCGTGGCGTCCTTTGCTTTACTCTGGTTCGAGTTCCAAAAGAATTTCAATGCACGATAGGTCCGCTCGACCGCCTCGTCACGTGTGATCCATCCACGTTCGGCGCCCACAGCCCAGGCGGCAATTTCAAATCCCACCGCTGCCGTGCTCGACGGAGAATAATCGGCAGACCTGTCCTTAACCAATCCCTTCTCCGGATTCGATTCCTCCCAGAAATAGAGAAATGTCCGATGCTGTAATGTATCTAAAAACGCCTCCTCTTCAGGCGACAACGTATATTCAATGGGTCGAAATTCATAAACGAAATCGTCCCTGGTTGACCCGCACCCTACCAGCATGACAACGATCAAAATGATTATTTTTATCATCAAAACAGAAACGAACACACTTTTTTTATTTCTCATTGAGCCTGACCTTTACAGTATAAGTTCCGCTACCCTGAGGAGGGACCACGTTACCGCTGATGAGCGTGTCATTAATTAAAATCTCTTTCACGCCACGGGTATTTTGATCCGGATTCTCTATCGTGATATCGTATATCCCGTTCCTGAATTTTCTCCTGATCTTGACCTCGGGCCAGTGAGACGGGATACAGGGGTCGATCAGCAATCCCTCCGCCATCGGCCGCACACCGCATATATATTCCAGTGCGATAGTAGCCAGCCAGCCGGCAGAGCCGGTATACCAGGTCCACCCGGCGCGACCGTAATATTGAGAATCCTTTCCGTCGATATTTCCCGGCAGCACATACGGTTCAGCCACATAGCGATCCGCATCCTGTACACATTGAAGGATCGGATTGAGTTTGTTAAAAATACGAATGGCATCATCCGCCATGCCCATTTTAGCCAACGCCAACACACCCCACGTGGCAGCGTGTGTGTAAACGCCACCATTTTCCCGCAGTCCGGGCGTATAGCGCGTAATATAGCCAATATTATTATCCGGCTTCCTGAACGCAGGATACAGCAGCATCAATCCGTTATCCGACTCCAGATGATCCATCATCGCCTGGATAACTCTCTTCTTTCGACCCTCATCCGCGATGTCGGTCATAACCGCCCAGGTTTGAGAATTCAGGAATATTTTGCATTCCGATTGTGAAGGATCACCAATCGGTGTGCCATCGTCCTTCGTGGCAGCGATGTACCATTCGCCGTTCCAGCCATGATTATTGATCGCCTCTTTCAATCTTTCGGCACGTTCTCTGTATCGATGAGCCAATTCAGGCACTAGATCCGGACTCGCCTTCTCCAGGATGTCAGACCATTGCAGAAGGATATCATAGAGGAACATCCCCAGCCACACACTCTCCCCCTTCCATTTGAGCCCCACCGCACTGAACCCGTCACACCAGTCGCCAGCCCCGATGAGCGGGATGCCTCGTTCGCTAAATCGGTCCAGGGCGACGCCGATGGCGCGGGTGCAGTGCTCCTGAAGAGTCGCTTCACCGTTATCGAAAAATGGAATCACATCTCGCAGCACGGAGTAATCACCCGTCTCGTTAAAATAGCGCACCAGCATAAATGGCAGCCACAGCAGGTCATCGGTCATATCGGTCTGGAGTCCACTCTCGATCATCGGATGCCACCAGTGCAGTACAGTGCCCTTTTCGAACTGATGGCGAGCGCACAATTTAACGTGCTCCAGCATATGAGCCGGTTCGATAGGCAACCAGATCTGGCTGGTCTGAAGCTGATCACGGAATCCGTACGCGCCCGATTGCTGATAGTAGCCGGTGCGCGCCCACATATGGGCTGAGATAGCCTGATATTTCAGCCAGATATTAGACATCAGATCGAACGAATCATCCGGCGTTTCAATATGCGTGCGATCGGTCACATCACTCCAGAACAGTTTAATTTTCTCTAACTCGGCTTTTGCAGATTCCTCTGTTGCGAATTTTTTAATGACAGCAGCCATGTCGCCGCCGTTTTCATCTTTGCCCGCCTGACCCAGCAGCAAGACGACGGTCTTCTCCTCATCTGGAGCGAGTGTCATCATAGTGGCGAGTGATGCGACGGGATCCTGAAATTTTCCATCCGATTGTTTGAACAGTCCATGCTCAATTCCGTGTGGCCGGTGCACATCACCATTCCGTCCGAGAAGGACATCCTTGCTTGCATCCCAGCCACAGACCTCCTGGTTGATCGAATGGAACCCGACAAACGGCCAATCCTTGTTCCAGTGTCCGCCTTCCGTGGGAACGATCCAGTTATTCTTAACAGCACTAATCGTCCTCAACTCAGGATCGTAGCGGGTTTCGATGAACAATTTATGAAATTCACGGTGGTTATCCAGACCGGAACCGAGATCCCATTCGATATAGGAAGCCAATTGATACGTCCGAGTTTGATCACTTGTATTCTTCAGGTTACATATCCAGATTTCGACAGGCTCCTCAAGGGCGGCAAAGATAGTCCATGAAGTCCTCACGTTCTTAAACTCCTGATCGAATATCGAATATCCCAGTCCGTGATGTACCTCATAGGTTTTATAATCGGCTCTTATCGGTTGATAAGATAGCGACACTAATTCACCCGTCACGACGTCTCTCAAATAGAGCCATTTCCCCCAATGATCACAGATCAGATCCTGAGTCCACCTTGTCAAGCGGTTCAAATTGACATGAGTCCTCCAGGTAAATCCGCTACCCGCCTGACTGACGATAATTCCCAGGTCTCCGTTTGAAATAATATTGGTCCAGGGACGCGGTGTATCCGGTCTGGTGATGATAAACTCCCGGCCATCATCACTGAATCGCCCGTATTTATTGTCAAAGGTGCGATATTTTCGATGTCTGTCCATGCTTTAAAATCCTAATCCCAGTGTAAAACGATGCGTTTGATTCAGGCGTCCATAGTCTGCCCAGGCGTAATCGAACATCATGGTATAATTAAAGTAATCGATCTGCATCCCCGCTCCGAAGACCAAACCCCCTTCGGAATCCTTCAAAAACAGATCACGATATCCTCCGCGTAGCGCAAACTTATCGAGAATCATCCATTCGGCACCCAGGTTTAGACTCTGATCATTATCGGCAGGATGCTTGGCGTCCACCGCGACCAGCAACGTATTGTTGTTGCTAAAACGCAATGGATAGGAAATTCCGAACCGGAATATGGTAGGAAGCTGATACGCATCGGTACGCAGTTGTGCGGGTAAATTGTCATTATCCCCGAATTTATCCGGATCGAAATCATAGTCAACGAACAGATCTCTTCCCGAATATTTCATGCGCGGCCCGAAATTAGACACACTCGCTCCGAGTGCTAATCCGTTCTGAGATAATTGGTATTGGACCCCAAAATTCAGGCCGATGCCAGATGCTGTGCTATGCCAGATTGTTTCGCGCAAATAATTGACGATCATTCCCACGGCGACCCGATCGGTAAGCATCCGTGCGTAACCGAATCCCAGAGCGAAATTGGACACACT
>JAFGOE010000126.1 GCA_016926625.1 Candidatus Zhuqueibacterota bacterium | reverse complement strand
TGAGCCATGTGGTAGCTGGTACCGATATGGCCGGACTCTTCATCGGAACGCCTGAAGAGGCGTTCAGCGCAGCGGCTGACCTGTCGGCGGAGTTAAATATTATCTATAAGCCCAGGCCCTTCGACCGTGTTCTGTCACATGCACCTGTTATGTATGAGGATCTGTGGACAGCCGGAAAGTGTATGTATAAATTAGAACCAGTCGTCAAAGACGGTGGCGAATTGATCATTTACGCTCCGCATATCAACGAGGTATCCGTCACTCACGGCAAGATCCTGGAAAAAATTGGATATCATGTGCGCGATTATTTTCTCGCGAGAATGAATGATTTCAAACATGTTCATAAAGGCTTATTGGCACATTCTACCCATGTAAAAGGAGCCGGTACGTATATCAATGGCATCGAGAAGCCAAGGATCAATGTATCGTTGGCGACTCAAATACCTGAGTCCATGTGTCGGCAGATCAACCTGGGTTACGTCAATCCGGATGATATCTCTGTAAAAGATTGGGAAAATAAGGAAGAATCAGGTGTCTTGTACGTTCCTCATGCCGGAGAACAGTTATATCGACTGTCCGCTGATGACGATTAATTTCAGTCAATGGGTTTGTCTTAAACAAAATTTATAAAATCTTACTTTGGTCCTGATTGATTATTATCGCTTAAAAGAAAACTAACCTGATCAACAGGATGAACATGATAAAGCAGAGGAGTAATAGTAATGAAGATGAACATTAAATCGAACGAATCATGTGAATTTGATTTATTATCTCTTGGTGAATGTATGGTGCGATTGAGCCCTCCGGGTCATCAGCGTATCGAACTCACACCCTATTTCGAAGCCTACGCAGGAGGGGGAGAGTATAATGTAGCCTACGCATTAGCGAGGTACGGTCTCAAAACGGGGTGGGTATCGCGTCTCGTCGACAATCCGGTCGGCTGGTTCATTAAGAATCATGCCAGAGGTAGCGGAATGGATATCAGCGAGGTGGTGTGGGTCCCCTACGACGGCGTCGGCAAGAACGATCGCGTCGGCTTGAATTTTACCGAGGTTGGTATCGGGGTGAGAGCCAGCGTGACGATGTACGATCGGGGACATTCGGCCGTATCGCACATGAAAGCGGGTGATGTCGATTGGAAACGTATCTTCAATGAACGGGGAGCACGCTGGTTTCATACCGGCGGGATTTTCACGGCGTTGAGCGATGGCTGCTCGGAAGTCGCTCTGGAAGCGATGAAAGCAGCACATGAATCAGGCACTATCGTGAGTTACGATTTGAACTTCCGCAGTAAACTCTGGTCCAGTGAAAAGGCAATCAGGGTCACTAAAAAATTGGTACCTTACATCGACGTCCTCATCGGCAATGAAGAGGATTTTCAAAAGGTGCTTGGCTTTGAAGTCGCCGGTACCGATGAGAACCTGCGACAGTTACCGGTTGATGCGTATAAGAACATGGTCAAGAAGGTCACTGCCACTTATCCGCATATCAAGGCCGTGGGAACCACGCTAAGGGAAGTCGTCAGCGGTTTATTGAACAATTGGTCGGCTATTCTTTATTACGACGGAGAGTTTTACACATCCACGCGCTACGAAGGGCTGGAGATCGAGGATCGCGTCGGCGGTGGTGATGGATTTTGCAGCGGTCTTGTTTATTCGTTTCTGAACGATTACGAGCCGCAGCAGGCTGTGAATTTGGGAGCCGCACACGGTGCTCTGCTGCAATCCACCCGCGGCGACACGAGCATGATCACCTTGAATGAAGTGTTACACGTCATGAAAGGCGGCTCAGCTCGCATTAAACGATAGCGATCTATTTTTATTTTATGATATGCGAATTTGAAAGCCAACATGGGTCGTCATTAATGGATTAGTGATTGATCGTCCACAGGGTCACAAGAAAACAATTATTTTATCTATCATTCGGAGAGTAAGTTAATCATGAAATACACGACAGAGGATCTGAAAAATTTTAACCCTAAATTCGATTACTTCATCGGAATCGATTCGGATGGATGTGTGTTTGATTCGATGGAGCCGAAACAGAAGGAGTGCTTTTGTCCGGTCACTATCGAGAAATGGGGACTCGCACCGATATCAAAATATGCGCGCGATGTTTGGGAGTTCGTTAATCTCTATTCGCAGGATCGAGGATGTAATCGTTTCCTGGCGTTATTGAAACTATTCGATTGGTTAAAGATGCACCCGGCAGTTAACAGGAGAAAATTCGAGGTGCCCGATCTGGTCGATTTACGACACTGGACCAAATCGGAAACAAAACTCGGGAATCCGACGTTGCAGCAGGAGATCGACAGGACAGGAAGTGAGGAATTGAAAAAAGTAATGGACTGGAGCGTTACGATCAATCAGGCGGTCGCGCGAATAGTGAAGGGTGTGGGGCCATTCCCGCTGTTGCCGGAAATATTGACGCACATGAGAGAGAAGGCCGATGTTATCGTCGTCTCTTCTACTCCGGCCGAAGCGCTTATACGCGAATGGGAGGAACATGATATCGATCGATTTGTGTCTATTATTGCCGGTCAGGAGATGGGAAGCAAGAAAGAGCATCTAAAGTACACCACTGCCGATAAGTATCAACCCGAAAAAGTACTGATGATTGGTGATGCTCCTGGCGATATGAAGGCTGCGAAGGCCAACAACGCCATGTTCTATCCGATCATCCCCGGTCGCGAAGAAGAATCATGGGAGAGGTTATATAATGAAATTCTGGATCTGTTCTTTTCCGGGAAATATAGTCGCGATGTGGAGACGAAGTTGATCGATGAATTTAATTCCTATCTACCCGCTTCACCTGCCTGGCTTAAATGATTTCTTAGATCGAATTCAGACTAAAAAGTGGTCTTGCTATCGTTCAGCAGCCACTTTTTTTATGCCCCGATTTATGTAAAAGTAACAAAAAAACCTTGACATTTTCGCTTATTTATGTTAAATAGTACTAACATTTTATTGAACGTATTCCGGTGTATCGTCAATGACAAAAAGAACTAACTATACACAGCTATAAAATATTCCTTTAATGATATTGATCAAACGTAAATTAGCTAAATCGATCATTGATGTTCTACGATATGTCGAATTAACATAGTGAGTAAATACCAGCCACAAATTAAGGAGTGATTATGTTAACACATCCGCTCGATCTTGGAATTATCATCGCTTACTTAGTCGTCGTTGTCGCCATCGGATTTTATTATTCCCGCAAAGCGGGACAGGATATGGATTCCTATTTTCTAGGCGGTAAAACATTACCCTGGTATGTGTTGGGCGTTGCCAATGCGTCCTCCATGTTCGATATCACCGGGACGATGTGGCTGGTGTATGTGCTGTTCGTATATGGCCTGAAAGGTGTATGGCTGCCATGGCTGTGGCCGACGTTTAATCAGGTGTTTCTGATGATATACCTCGCCGTCTGGATCAGACGTTCGAACGTGCTCACCGGAGCCGAGTGGATCACGACACGTTTCGGAGCGGGCCGCGGTGGGGAGCTGTCACGCATCAGCGTCGTCGTATTTGCTCTGGTGAGCGTCATCGGCTTTCTCGGATATGCGTTTCAGGGCATCGGTAAATTTGCAGCGGCTTTTCTGCCATGGGGGTACTCTCCTGAGACCTATGCCATCGTGCTGATGGGCATCACGACGATCTATGTTATCTTTGGAGGTATGTATAGCGTCGTCATTACCGATCTGGTGCAATTTACCATATTGGCGATCGCTTCGATCTTCATCGGTGCCATTGCGATCGATAAGGTGAGCCCTGAAGTCCTCGCAGCCGTCGTTCCCGATGGATGGGATAATATATTCTTCGGTTGGAAGTTGAATTTGGACTGGGGAAATTTGATCCCCACTGTCACCGATAAGATAGCCGCAGATGGATACGAGTTTTTCACGATTATCTTTATGATGATGCTGTTTAAGGGAGTATTCATCAGCATGGCAGGACCTGCTCCTAATTATGATATGCAGCGGGTGCTGGCGACGCGTAAACCGAAAGAATCCGCTTTCATGAGCGGTATCGTGTCGATTTGCCTGTTTCCCCGATGGCTCATGATCACCGGTATAACGGTGCTGGGTCTGGTATTTTACAGCGATGCGTTACGCGCGATGGGACCGGATATCGATTTTGAGATGATTTTACCCTACGTCGTGCGGAATTTTATCCCGGTCGGACTCCTCGGCTTATTGATGGCCGGATTGCTCGCCGCGTTTATGTCGACGTTCGATGCCACGGTGAACGCAGGGGCTTCCTATATCGTCAATGATATCTATAAACGCTACATCAATCCCAAAGGCTCTGATAAAACCTTCGTACTCGTCAGTTATATCGCTTCCATCCTCGTCGTTATTATCGGAATCATCGCCGGTCTGATGTCGCAATCGATTAATTCGGTGATGCAGTGGATTGTATCCGGTCTCTGGGGCGGTTATACAGCGCCCAATGTCTTGAAATGGTACTGGTGGCGGTTTAATGGCTACGGCTACTTCTGGGGGATGATCTCCGGGATTATCGCGGCGTTGCTGTTTCCGATTTTTCTCCCGGATTTGATGGCTTTGAAGACGTTTCCGTTCATCTTTTTGATTTCACTCGCTGCGGCGTTTATCGCCAGTTACGCCACAGCACCTGAAAAAGACGATATTCTGAAGAAATTTTACACTAGCGTAAGACCGTGGGGATTTTGGAAACCGATCCATGAGAAAGTGGTCGCCGAAAATCCTGACTTTAAAAAGAATAACGGCTTCGCAAGGGATATGCTGAATGTGGCCGTGGGGATCGTGTGGCAAATAACACTGGTGACAATCCCGGTATACCTTATTATCGAGAATTTCAAAGGCTTGTGGATTTCCATAGCGGTTCTCATTGTAACCTCGGTGTTCCTTAAGTATAATTGGGTCAATAAATTAGAAAACTAAACTTTAAACAGGGTGATTCCGAATACATTTGAACAAATGATGGACTCCTAATCGATTATTTTTATGAATGACATACTAAAATCAAGTCAGGGTCTCCGGACAGTCATTTTCGATGTATCTAAAATCGGGGATTTTCTGTGGAAAGCCGGATGGGCGGAACGAAATGCGGGCAACATTACGGTTCGTGTCGACGAATTCGTGGATCAGGAGCCCAGGGATCTGGCTGACTATCCATTGTTTACACTAAATGAATTCTATCCGGAGCTGAACGATGCATATTTTCTGGTGACTGGTACGGGCAAGAGAATGCGGGATCTGGCAAGAGATCCTTTAAAAAACGCCGCGTTGATAAAAATCATATCCGCAGGAAGTGAATATCGAATCATATGTGAAAACCAACAGGGCGTCTGTGATTTTCGTCCCACCTCTGAATTACCCACTCATCTGGCCATACATCGACTCATCGCAAAGAGGAAGAGCGAAGAGAAGATAATCATTCATACGCATCCGACCGAATTGATCGCCATGACCCAAATTGCAGAGCTCAGTGATGAGCATAAATTTAATTCTCTGTTATACGGGATGCATCCTGAGACGATCTTAGTGATACCTGACGGGGTGGGACTGGTGAAATATGAGACCCCGGGGACGCAGCACATCGCTCTGCAAACGGTCGACAAATTTAAGGATCATGCAGTGGTAGTCTGGGAAAAACACGGCTGCTTCGCCATTGGCCGTGATCTTGAGGAGACGTTCGATCTGATCGATGTGCTCGTGAAATCGGCGAAAATATTTTTTCAGGTGAAGTCAGCCGGTTATCATCCGGAGGGATTGAGGACTGAACAATTGCTCGACTTGAAAAGAGCCTACGGGATCGATTGATCCGATTCGCTTCTGAATGAAAAATAAAATATGATTGATAATATCACTATCTTTAAACGTAACTTTCTAAGAGGATGTTGCCATGAGACAGGTTATCATGATCACGTTTGTTATATGTTGTATGCTAAATGTCGTTACTAATCGGGCTAAGGGTGCAGAGGATGCACCTGTATACCTGAATAAGGATTATCCTGTGGAAGAGCGGATCGATGATCTATTACAGCGAATGACGCTGGCAGAGAAAGCCGAGCTTCTTGGCGGAACGGGTTTCGACTCGAAACCCATCGGGCGATTGGGTATCCCGGCTCTGAAAATGTCCGATGGCCCTCTCGGGGTTCGCTGGGACCAATCCACGGCCTTTCCGGCTGGTGTCGCCCTGGCTGCAACATGGGATCCGGACCTCATCGAGAAGGTCGGCGCGGCTATCGGCAGGGAGTTGAAAGCAAAGGATCGAAATGTGATATTGGGACCATGCGTCAATATTCATCGGGTTCCGCACGGAGGACGCAATTTCGAGAGTTACGGAGAAGACCCGTACCTCGCTGCCCGTATCGCGGTTGGCTTTGTTAAAGGGGTTCAGAGCGAGAACGTCATCGCCACCACCAAGCATTACGCAGTCAATAATCAGGAATTCGAACGAACGAGTATCGATGTCAAAGTGGATGAAAGGACCTTGCATGAGATCTATTTGCCCGCGTTTAAGGCGACGGTGCAGGAAGCCGGAGTCTGGTCTGTTATGTCCGCGTACAATCGATTGAACGGTCATTATTGTAGTTCCAATACCTATTTATTGACCGATATTCTTAAAAATAGCTGGGGATTTAAGGGTTTTATCATGTCCGATTGGGGTGCAGTGCATAGTATCGTACCGACACTATACGCCGGGATGGATATCGAGATGCCACGGGATCATTACCTCACCGTTGAAAATACATTGAACGCGCTGCAAAATGGATTGATTAAAGAATCCAAACTGAACGACAAGGTCCGCCGAATGTTAAGAGCGATGTTTGCCATCGGGCTCTTCGATGGTCCGACAGATGAAGGTGCGATCGATACGCCAGAACACCGGCACTTAGCCCTCGAGGTAGCACAAAACAGTATCGTCCTGCTAAAGAATGAGGATAGTGCGCTGCCGCTGGATAAGAAGAAAATAAAGCGAATAGCCGTGATCGGACCGAACGGCACAGAAGCCGTGACCGGAGGCGGTGGCAGCTCAAGAGTCGATCCCGTTTATGCTGTTAATTTGACGGACGGATTGAAAAACCGGCTGGGAAAAAGAGTTGCCATCGAGAGCACGCGTGGTATCCTGAAAAAAGTCGTATTAACACCCATCGAATCAAAGTATTTACGGACACCGGACGGAGAACATCAGGGATTACTTGGAACTTACTATAATAATATGCTGTTCGAAGGTGATCCTGTCCTTACCAGAGTGGATAAAGAGCTTAATTTCGATGTCAAAGGAGGTAGTTTCCACGAGAGCGTCAATGTCGACCAGATATCGGTGGTGTGGACAGGGAAGTTAATTCCACCTGAGAGGGGTCGATATAAAATTGGTGTTGGCAGCGACGATGGTACCCGGCTCTATCTTAACGGTGAGCTCATCGTCGATAACTGGGGCGAGCATGGTATCGCGTATAAATCAGCGATCATGGAACTCGATCAGGGTCGCGAATACGATATAAGATGTGAATTTTATGAGAACGCCGGCAGCGCTGCCGCGATACTCGCATGGCAATTTTTGGACGATGAGACGGAAGAATCCATCCGATTGAAGGAACTGAACCATGCAGTGGATCTGGCCAGAAAGGCCGATGTCGCCGTTGTGTGCATCGGTTCCGATGCTACAGTCGAAACCGAGGGGAAGGACAGAGATAGCATCAGTCTGCCAGAGGAACAGATAGAACTGCTCAAAGCAGTGGCTGCAACAAATAAAAATACTATCGTCGTTCTTAATTCAGGTGCGGCCGTGTTGATGGATGAATGGTTAAACGATGTTAAAGCCGTCATCGAGGCATGGTTTCCGGGACAGGAAGGGGGTAACGCTATCGCCGATGTTCTGATCGGTAACGTGAATCCATCGGGTAAGCTGCCGACGTCGTTTATCAAGACATGGGAAGATTCTCCGGCTCATCCAAATTATCCCGGGGAGGATGGGCTTCTTCATTATGCGGAGGGTATTTTCGTGGGGTATCGTCATTTCGACCGCGCAGGGATCGAACTGCTGTTTCCATTTGGTTTCGGATTGTCCTATTCGACGTTTGAGTACAGTGATCTCGAATTATCGCAGCAGGAAGTTACTGAGTCCGATCGATTAACGGTGAGCTTCACCATTAAAAATACCAGCGACAGGAGCGGAGCGGAAGTAGCACAATTATATATACGAGATGAACAATGCAACGTCGTCCGTCCCGAGAAGGAGTTGAAGGGATTTATCAAGGTCAACCTGAAACCGGGCGAACAGAAACGGGTAGCAATTTCTATCGATCGATCGGCTTTATCCTTCTTTGATATTGTGAGTAAGGATTGGAAAGCCGAACCGGGTAGATTTGAGATATTGATAGGTAGCAGCTCTCGGGATATTCGATTGCGAAAAGAATTTGAATTGCGGTAAAACCGCGGATAAGCGTTTCGAAAGGCTTAATAAGATTAACAGTTCAACGGCTGCGATATTCAAAAGAGTTCAGCAGAGAGAGAGAATAAAGATCAATTTACATTCATTACAGAAAGGGACTGAAAATGCAATTAAGTTGGCTTGATATTCTGATGTTTGTGGCATTTTTCGGAGTGGTCGTCGGTGTCAGTATGTATAAGAGTCGCAAGGAAGAGACCAGCGAGGACTTCTTTCTGGCTGGGCGCGGCTTGGTGTGGCCCATGATCGGATTATCACTGATCGCGGCTAATATTTCCACAGAGCATTTTGTAGGAATGGCGGGACAGGGTGCCGGCATCGCGGGCATGGCAGTCGCCAGCTACGAATGGATGGCTGCGATTACACTGGTGTTCGTGGCATTGTTTTTTCTGCCTAAATTCCTGAAAAGCGGTATCTACACTATACCGGAGTATCTCGAATATCGATATAACGCGACGGCCAGGGCGATCATGGCGTTTTATACCATGCTCATCTATGTAGGTGTGACCATCGCTGCCGTCATCTATTCGGGCGGACTCACGCTGCAGACGCTGTTCGGCGATTTGCATAATCCAAACCATCTGCTCTATGGTGTGCTGGTAATCGGTAGTATCGCTGCCCTGTATACGATTTGGGGCGGCTTGAAAGCTGTAGCATGGGCGGACCTGTTCCTTGGATCTGCTCTGATAATTGGTGGTTTTATAACGATGATCCTCGGTTTCAAGGCGGTTGGTGGGGTGAATTCCTTTTTCGAATTCAATGCGGATAAGTTGCACATGATTTTACCGCGTGATCATTCGGTATTGCCCTGGACTGCCCTGGTTATTGGACTGTGGATACCTAATTTCTATTATTGGGGACTCAATCAATATATCACACAGCGGACACTGGCGGCGAAGACGTTGCAGCAGGGGCAGACAGGCATCATCTTTGCGGCTTTTCTAAAGTTGATTATCCCATTTATCATTATTTTCCCCGGAATCATGGCGTACCAGCTCTACGGCAGTCAGATGACGGGAGAGTCGGGTACCGATGCGGCGTATCCTTTGTTGATTCGAAATCTGGTCGGACCAGGTTTCCGGGCGTTCATCTTCGCTGCGATCAGCGGCGCAGTTATCAGCTCGCTGGCATCGATGTTGAACTCAGCATCGACTATTTTCACCATGGATCTGTTCAAGAGACACTGGAAGAAAGAGGCATCGCAAAAATCGTTGATCTGGACAGGCAGGATCAGCACGGCTATCTTCGTCGTCATTGGCTGTATCATTGCACCTAGATTGGGTGATCCACGGTTCCAGGGAATCTTTACGTATATTCAGGAATTCCAGGGATATATTTCACCCGGTATTCTGGCGGTGTTCGTGTTTGGCATGATCTTTAAGAAAGCGCCGGCTGCTGCGGGTGTCACCGGCTTGATCCTTACCGTTCCTGTCTATGGTTTCCTGCAATGGCAATTCGGAGAGATCGCGTTCCTCAACAGGATGGCGATTACGTTCGGTTTTATTCTGCTCGTCATGTTCATCATGACGTTGGTTAATCCGTTGCATCATCCGAAGACCATGCCGGTAAGAGAAGGGTTCGATATGAAGCCTGCTCCGCTGGTAAAGATACTGGGCGCGGCCGTCATCGTATCAACGATTGTTCTGTACATAATTTTCTGGTAAACGATAATCTGCTGTCTTAACACAGGCAGGTGTATTTGTATTATTTTGATGGATTAAAGTATCGATGTCAATTAATTAATCTTCTGTAAAAATCGTTACTTCAAATAGGATAAGTTTCATGATGAGGGAGATGACGTATGATGAACCATCGAAAATTTTTTATTGTGATACTCGCCATTGTGGCCATCGGTTGCAGTTGTGCTATCTTTATGCCTCAAAAATTTGCACTTAAAAATCCGGCGAGGAACGTGACATTAGCAGGATTATTCACGGATCACATGGTGCTGCAACGTAATATGCCCATACCCATTTGGGGAAAGGCCGATGCGAACGGTGAGCTGTTGATCCAATTCAAGGATCAGACGAAGTTAGTCAGCGCAGACCTGAACGGACGCTGGCGTATTGATCTGGAGCCGGAACCCGCCGGCGGGCCTTTCGACATGCATATCATTGGGATTGATACACTTAAGCTGACTGATGTGATGGTAGGCGACGTATGGATCGCATCGGGGCAGTCGAACATGGAATGGCCGATGAGCAGGGTAAATCATGCCGAGGAGGAGATCGACCAGGCTGATCATTTTGGCATACGACTTTTGTCGGTGCCCAGGAAGATCTCTTTTATACCACTGGAAGATACCGAGTCTGATGGCTGGCATGTCTGTTCCCCCCGGACAGTGGGCAATTTTTCGGCGGTCGCCTATTTCTTTGGCAGGGAAATTCACCAGACGCAGGATATACCGGTGGGATTGATCAATACATCGTGGGGTGGTACGCCTGCGGAGGCGTGGATGAGCGAGCCGGCCCTTGTGGATTACCCTCATTATCTGGAAATGATAGGAGGAGGGGAGATGGCCTCGACCGATCCGGAGTCGCTGCAAGTATTTTATGAGCGCTTGACTACTGCCTATGAGAAGGGGATGCAGGATTGGTTAAATTTTGTCATCGAACATGATCAGGGCATGGGCGAACAGCCCTGGTTTAAGGCAGATTATGATGCCAGCGATTGGCACGAGATCGATGTGCCTGGCATATGGGAGGACGCTGAAATTGGCAACTATGATGGCATCATCTGGTTTCGCAAGGAGATCGAGGTGCCGGCATCGTGGAGAGATGATTCACTATCACTCGAACTCGGACCGATCGATGACAACGATGATACCTATTTAAATGGCGTACTGGTAGGCAGTACACAAAGTTATAACACGGATCGCGTGTACAGGATGGCAGGTGAACGACTCCGTAGCGGCAAAAACATCATCGTGGTTCGTGTGTTGGATAATACGGGAAACGGTGGTTTCTGGGGTAAACCGGAACAGATGAAACTGGTATCGGGTAAGGGTGATATCCTGCCGTTAGCGGGAACATGGACCTATAAATACGGCGTAAATCCGGAATTAGTGCCCCCAAAAGGGACGATGCCCCGCCGTCCGCATTACTTGCCCACGGTTTTATATAATTCCATGATTTATCCGCTTCTTCCGTACGCGATACGCGGAGCCATCTGGTATCAGGGCGAATCGAATGCGGGAGCCGCATACGAGTACCGGTCGCTGTTCCCGGCGATGATCAGGAATTGGAGAAATGATTGGGCGCAGGGTGATTTCCCGTTTTATTACGTCCAGCTTGCCAATTACAGAGCGGTCAAAGAAATACCGGTGGAAAGCGATTGGGCTGAGCTGAGAGAGGCACAGTTGATGACGCTGGAGTTGGAGAACACGGGAATGGCCGTGATCATCGATATCGGCGAAGCTGACGACATTCATCCGCGAAACAAACAGGATGTAGGGAAGCGTCTGGCTTTGAACGCAAGGCACCATGATTACGATGAGGACATCGAATATTCCGGACCTATCTACAAGTCGCACGTGGTCGAGAATGACGAAGTTCGACTCTTTTTCGACCACAGGGGCAGTGGCCTGGTGGCGAAGGGGGAGGCGAAGCTTAAAGGATTTGCGATCGCAGGAGCCGATAGAACATTTCACTGGGCCGATGCCCGGATCGAAGGAGAATCGGTCGTTGTATCGAGTCCGGAGGTGGCTCAACCGGTTGCAGTCCGCTACGCCTGGGCTGACAATCCGATCTGTAATTTATTTAATGAAGAGGGTCTACCGGCCTCCCCGTTCAGGACAGACGACTGGCCGGGGATCACGCAGCCGATGGAGATTCAATCAGAGAAATAAATTGGTTCGTGAAGTCAGATGATCGATCACCTGAGAAAACATTAGGTAACAGATAGATCTGGAAATGCTGTTTTGCGTGGCATATATTTTCAATTCATTTCGCTGTAGTTGAGAACAGTGTAAACATAGTATCTATTACAACGAAGAAATAAAATTTTGAGGACGGGGCTGTATCAAAAGTTAACTTGTAGTGACGAATTTATTCGTCAAATAGCACATAATGTAAGTGGCGAATAATTTTGCTTCTACTAATTGTGCTAAATATCTTGCGTTTGGACTTTTGATATAGCCCCGTTTTTTATTAATCTGGATCAAGAGTATATCCTAGATTTGGTGTTGAAACTTATTTTTAAAATAATTTTTCATAGATATGACTTAACCCTTATCCGACTTCGCTTCATAAGATGAGATTCGGGTGTAGTGATAGAAAATCCGCATAAAACAATATATAAACGAGTTTTTACAGGGTACATCGTCATCCTGGGGTTTCTTACTCCACATTATAATTCTAAATCCCTCCATAATACCCACTCATTTGATGATAATATAGTAAAAATCATAATGTTATGTATATTATAATCTATATTATTAACGAATTATCATAATATTTTACGTTAAATCATTTTGGATATCGTTGGCAAAATCACCAATCATTAAGAAACTAATAAATAAGGTTCTCTTCAATATTGTGTGGGTAAATAATTAATAAAATGCTTATATTCCTATTGATTACTTAATCATTCATATCAATAGGA
>JAFGOE010000031.1 GCA_016926625.1 Candidatus Zhuqueibacterota bacterium | reverse complement strand
ATGTCGGGATCGTGCATGGTATAAAGGCCGCTCACATCAGCGCGATCAGATCACAATCTTTTAACGTAAATCTCCTGCCAAACAGCCAGCCCCTACATCCCCCTCGTTCCCCCTTCACAAGGGGGAACCTATTGCAGGCGCTTCATACACTAAACACCATCTCCCACCACCACAAAACAGCAACAACGTCATATTCACTCCGCAACAAGTCCCCCTTTTGAAGGGGGATTCAGGGGGATGTCGGGGACCTCCTATATATTAGGATCGGCACAGCCATTTTCTCGAAAATGAAATCTCGGTTCGCTGGACTTTCCAGTCGCTCCAAATGATCCGAATCATTACGCACATCAATCCCATGCGTCGACATGATAAAAACACTACCCACCCAATTATTTAAAATTTGTCCGTGCCACGCGCGTAATCGATCCAGATGAAGGAGAAGCATATCATTTGAATTACCATGCATCTGCATTATTCTTTGCACTCCGCTGTAATGGATCAATAGGAAACGTGGTTCATGATGCCGTATCACTTCGAAAGCACGGGCAAACACCATGGAATCCGCTGTTATACAGGCATTATAATCAGTTGAGGAATTGCGCCATTTAACTAATTCAGGAAACAACGTTCCGTCAACCTTGTAAAAATTACCGACTTTTCTCGTTCCATCATCCTTTGCAACTATTGACGAGTCATCAACATTCAATCCTCTCACAATATCATCATATAGCGAATCGCTCTTCATTAATGCAAAAGCCATCTGTGCGGTCTCGAGATTATCAGGTAGTCCGCCACTCAGGTAAGCTTTCTCCAGCAGGTCCCAACTCAAACCATCCCATATCTCCAAAATTATCGGTCCCCGAGTCATCGTTCGCCTGATCTCCTGCCGAATGTGTAACGTTCCAAGCGACGGCGGATGAATCCAGACGCCTTCGATGTTCCCGAACCATTGGGACAGCGTCTCAACATCCATCCTGCAATAGAAATCTGCAGATGTAACATCGGGCGTCTGCATATCGCGATACAGGATAGTGCCATCTTTCAAATAGACTAACAAAGGAGCACGGTTGCCACCTTTCTCCCATACCCGGATACTGATCTCGCCCTTACTGGATGTCCCCTTGAACAGGTTGAGTCCTGTCACGTAGTTTCGTATTAACTCTGCACGACCGACCATCGCATTCATGCGCCCTTTAATGCAAGGCAACTGGCTTTCCGCCTCACTTCCCCGATATAATATGGCACCGATCGGCTTTCGTATTCTTAATGTGGGCGGAATATTTTCACCGTCGATCGCGTTATTAATATAGTCTAATTTCTCTAAATCGGGACCAAAGACTGTCACTGCCAAATGTTCACTGAATATGAAAACAGAATCACAATCCCGTGGTATGAAATTCAGAGTATCTTGTCCGTTAAAAAAATTGAGTTCAGTGGCAGGTACGTCGGGTATCGATGTAGTCAGGACTAAAAGAATCGAGAGCAGTAAGTAACGTTTAGTTTTCACTATAAAATTATGCATGATAAACAGATCTAGTATATCATCCACTCGATATAATCGAGCGACTCATTTTGCTGAAACTTGCTTTCGATGAGCTCATAAAAATTCAACCCGTCGATCCAATCTATATTCTCATGACAGAGCTTATTATTATAGTCGGTCAATATCATATGAATTATCCCCGATGTTTGTATCTCGTTCTTTTCAATTACCCTATCGAGATACAGTGTCGCCCACATGTTTTGCTCCTGTTCCGATAATCGTTTCGTGAATATATGGTTCCCACCGATGATAATGGCGCTGATATGCCTTGTCTTCAGTCCCAACGGCACATCGATTCCATCGATCTCCCAGCCATCATCATCGCTGTGATGAAATAAGAGTCGTTTGTTAAGCTCGTCGGATACATGGTAATCCCGTATCAGGCTATCCCCGGTGACGACGGTGAAATTATTTGTTTTAGTCTGCAGTGTGAATACAAGGTCTTCGAAAGCAAAATAATCAACTCCTGTAAGATCCTGTTTCATGATCGATTGAAAATTTTTGTTGTCCAGAAATCTGAATATCAGTGATTCATGTGTGGTCTTTTTCTTGCCGAGTGTGATGATCATCTTAGTGGGACTGTTCACCCAATACATGCGTCTCAGATCGGGGAAGATGATTCGCATATATCCGTATGATATCTCCCACGGTGACGAATCGGTTAATTGGAAGGCGCACAGCCCATCGTGAACGCTCCGAAGCAGATCATCGCTAATGACAGAAGAGTATCCATCATCGGCGGAGATCGTAAGTTTGACGATATCCTGGCAATCGACCTGTAACTGTGTCTTGATTAGCTCACACAACCGGATTCCGGTCCACATCGTCACACTCTCCGGACTATCGATCGACACCGAGTCGACCTCACCTGACCGAATGGTCGAGAACGGCACGAACGCCTCTCGACCCTGAGTCGATCCGTCATCGATAATGACATGCATGCCCGCTACATTGTTATCCTGAGCATACAGATATGGCATTAAAAATAATAGTATGAGCGGTATAATTTTGGTTTTCATGGTAGATCCTATGAAGATATAATATGATGAAAAGATAACAAAAAAAGAGGCGGGATACAACATAAATTTCAAGCAATGCCGTCAATCGCAGAGACGGCATTGCTTGAAAGTGGTACAAATTGCGATAACTATTTTTATTTAAGCTATTGGATTAGAGACATCTTTCTCGCTTCCTGAAATACGATTTTATCATTCGCTGTCACTCGAATCAAAAAAATGTATGTCCCGCTGCTGACATCGACGCCATCATTATTGGTTGCATCCCAGATGATCTCATGATATCCGGCTTCAAATGGCTTATTTGTCAATGTCCTTATCTTTTGACCCAGAAGATTAAAAACATGCAGCTCAACGATTGCGTTTTCAGGAAGGTCGAATTGAATTTTGGTGCATGGATTAAACGGATTGGGATAGTTCTGTTTAAGAGCAAAATTTTCCGGTATGCCAAATCTGTTTTTATAACGATCTACTTTAGTTATGACCGATCCTCCGGAGATGCGATAGCTTCCGCTCGACATAGCACCGAACATCGGAAAACCAAAAGAGTCGAACAAATTGTACGTAGATGATGTACTAAATCCACCACCTTCCGGAGTTATCGACCATTTAAGATTATAATTTGCTGTTTCGTGCGCTACAGTGAAGTCAGATAATATAACGCAGAAGACAATTAACTGGAAAAAGGTCATGAATATTGTTTTAATCTTTATTGACATTTTACCATCCTTTTTGTAATAAAAGATACTATAGCCACTTTTAGTAACTTCGGATTATTCTGATTGTTAATAGAATAAAAGCTGATTTGAAAGAAATGAAGTTACTTTTAAAAACATTAATATTAAATATGCAATCAAATGTTTATAGTTAAATATTTAAAATCTCCTCTCTATATTTATAGATTTAGATTTTTTACCCGCTAATAATAATTCTTTTTTAGATATTCTTTACTTATCGTATTCATCGTGGTAATATATTCCCATGGCTTTAGGTTTACCAAATACTTCTGGATTTAAATATTTACCTTTTTCTTGAAAAGATTTATCCTCCTCTACAGGGATACGGTGACTATTAGCCCATGCATCTTGCCTTACGCCTGTCACTTGCCAAGATATTTCCGTTCCTGGTTCACCCCCAGCAATTTTAAATCGATTATTAGTAATTTTTTCGGCTACATAAACAGGTGCAAATCCACCGATACATGTGAGTTGATAACGAAAGTCCTTATTAAGTACTTCAAACCATTCGGGTAACTCTATGTATGCTTCTCCTTTAGAATTTAAAATCACATTTCCGTTGTAAATATTCATCATATCAGGAGATTCAACGAAAGAATGATAAAGATACTTATTCTCTGGATCTAACGGATGATCAATTTTAAAAGAACCAGAATTTTTCGAAAGATTACCAAGAATAGTAACAGGACCATGAAAAAAACCTGCATAACTACCACTTACACCAATTGCTTCAACCATATCAAGTGCTCTAACATCATCATCAGCTAATAAATCATCATCTGCAACAACATCTCCTGCTGATATGCTACTTGAAGGATTACCCGCCCAAACTGCGAAGCGTCCTTTTACAATAGATCCGCTCATATCAGTGGAGGAATAAATATCTTGTCCGGCGTTTATACCCGCAGATAGAGTCAATGCTGTTGCCTGAATATTTCCAGCTAACCTAATATCTGCATTTTGCCAGGTACTATTATTATTCCATATATAATACGGACTCCCTGGATTCATTTCTCCCGAAGGTCCTGGAGGCCCCTGAGGACCAGTGTCACCTTTGACTCCTTGTATCCCTTGTATACCCTGAATCCCCTGTAAGTTGGTATATGTTCCCCAGGTTCCATTCGGATTCTCAAATCTCAGTGATGTACCACTCCAGCTATGGGCTGGCTTGTCGCCCTTCGGACCTTGAATGCCTTGAATTCCTTGATCACCTTTGTCCCCTTTTATTCCCTGGATTCCTTGTATCCCTTGTATCCCCTGAATACCCTGTAAGTTCGTGTACGTTCCCCAGGTTCCATTAGGATTCTCAAATCGCAAAGAGGTACCACTCCAACCATGGGCTGGCTTATCTCCCTTCGGACCTTGAATGCCTTGAATTCCCTGGTCGCCTTTGTCCCCTTTTATTCCCTGTATTCCTTGAGGCCCCTGATCACCTTTATCACCTTTGAGACCCTGAATACCTTGAAGGCCCTGGTCGCCCTGGTCGCCTTTATCACCTTTCGGTCCCTGGATCCCTTGAGGACCTTGATCACCTTTGTCGCCTTTGAGACCCTGAATACCTTGAAGGCCCTGGTCGCCTTTATCACCTTTCGGTCCCTGGATCCCTTGAGGACCCTGATCGCCTTTGTCGCCTTTAAGACCTGGATCACCCTGTTCACCTTTAGCACCTTGAATTCCTTGAGAACCCTGATCCCCTTTATCACCTTTAGGACCTTGCGGGCCCTCAGGTCCCTGTTGTCCCGGAGGGCCTTCTGGACCTTGTGGACCTTCAGGTCCAGTCAAACCTGTTGGATCACCAATCCATTTTCCAGTCTCATCGATTATTTGACCATACCCTTCTATGGATATACTCTTGGGATGAATTTCTGAATTTCTTACATCCATTGCATTAAAAGCATATCCAACACTCGCCATCTTCTTTCTTGGAGTAAGAATTTCATCTTCGATTTTAACCTCGAGCCATAACTCCTGATTTTCAAATACAGTCAACGGTATAGCTTGTTTTACACCAAGGAGTGCATTAAAATATCCTTCATTCACAACAATTCCCTGGTCCTCGTTCCAAAGTTCATTGCCTCCTGACTCAGAATCGAAAATTTTGAAAGACATCATCAGAGAACCGTTTAAAGGATTATTACTGTTATCAGACAAGAATCCCTGGTAATTGATTTGCTGTGGAATAGTTTGAGTCTCAGTTGATTGCATTGCTTCTTGATTCAAAGGATCACCATCGCCTAATAATTCAAAAGCATAAAAGATGATATAAAATCCAAATAAGATATAAATAAGTTTTTTCATTTTGCACCTCGCAATAGTTAATAGTAATTTATTATTTTTTATCGGATCTTAAATGAAGATTACGAAAATTAATTATAATCAATTTTTTTAGAAAATATTTTTTCCCCTAAATTACAATTAACGTGCCCAATATACAAAATAATCATTTTAATATTTTCAATAAGTTACCTATCATTAATTTTTAACTCTCGTTTCCATTAGTGTAAAAATTAAAAACTGAACAAATGAAAATAATTTTATATCACTATTTTTACAATAGTTATCATAAATTGTAATTTTGACACAAATTGTGTCATTAAAGACATTTTTTGGCTAACTTTGATTGACTATTTGAATGAAAAGCTTTTTAATAAAAAAAAAAATTCTAAACAAGGAAGAAAAGAGTGATGGATTAAGGCGTGGAATATAAAACTAAGTTTTTTAAGAAGAGGTTCTTGTTTAACATCTCAAAATCTATCATAAAAAGCTACATATTTAAATTATCAATCCCCCCTACTCCCCTCGCCCGATCCTTAGCTGCCGCATCTTGCGGTAGAGGTTGGCGCGGTCGAGGCCGAGGAGGTCGGCGGTTTTGGGGATGTTCCAGGAGTTGTTGCGGAGACTGGTGAGTACATATTCTCGTTCAAAATTTCGGCGGGCTTCGATGAGTGGTAAATTACTCGTCGCTTGCATCGTTTTTTTATAATAATACCCCTCTTCTAACAGAGGTCGCACATCTTTTAAATCAATCACATATCCATTACGCATGATCATCGCCTTCTCGACAAAATTGCGCAGCTCCCGGACATTGCCTGGCCATTTGTATCCCATGAGGAAATTGATCGCAGCCGGGCTGAAACTCGCTTGCATATCCCCCGTCTCTTCGGAATACTGCGCCGCAAAATGGTCGAGCAACAACGGAATGTCCTCCTTGTGTTCACGTAGCGACGGTACCTGGATGACAAATACGTTTAATCGATAGAATAAATCTTCACGAAATGAGTTCTTCTTCACTAAATCCTGTAAGTCCTGATTCGATGCGGCAATAATCCTCGCATCCACATACTGAATCTCGGTCGAACCGACCCGCTGGATTTCTCCGCTTTCCAAAAACCGTAACAATTTCGACTGGGCCTGGAGACTCAAATCCCCGATTTCGTCTAAAAACAAGGTACTGCCATCAGCCATCTGAATGCGACCCTTACTCGAATTGACCGCACCGGTAAACGCGCCTTTGGTGTGTCCGAACAACTCGTTTTCGATCAATGTATCCGGTATCGCTGCGCAGTTCAATCGCACCATGGGCTTGTTCGACCTCGAGCTGGAGAAATGAATCGCATTGGCCACCAATTCCTTGCCGGTACCATTCTCTCCCAAAATAACAACCGGTTTATCCGTCGGTGCGATCGTATCCACCATCGAATAGACTGTTTTCATAGGAAGGGAATCACCAACCATCCGGTAGCGCTCATAACAATTTCCCCTGAATCGCGCTAATTCCTGCTCTAACTGCCCCATCGCGAGCGCGTTTCTCAGAGTAACCAGAATACGATCCCTTGTCAAGGGTTTCTCCAGAAAATCGTACACTCCCAGTTTTACGGCTTCGACTGCCTTGTTAATCGATCCAAACGCCGAAATCAGTATAATTGGGATCATGCGATTAATATCAATCATGCTCGCCGCTACGTCGATTCCTGTGGCATCCGGAAGATTGAGATCTAACAGCACCACATCGATGTCGTTTTCTTGATATAGTCTCAAACCCTCATTGCCACTCGTCGTACTCAGTACGCGATATCCTTCCCCCTCCAGTATTTTACTTAAAATCTGGCAAATAGAGATCTCATCATCAATGACTAAAATATTCATGTTATTCGTCATTTATTCAACCGACCTTCCGGATTTATCTAATTGGTGATGTTCGCACAATGAATTGAATTCGTTCTGAACTAATTTAATGAAAAAAAGTACAAATAAAATTGAAATTTTATATATGCACACTATGATTAGTTTATTAACAGGTACCATCGAGCTTCACAGAAAGACTATTCTATTGTGAGCAATATATATAAAAGCAATCAAGAGGAAGCAATCACTATGCCAATAGAGTGCAAAATATTTAAAAACTTATTTGCATATATCTTATAAATTTCCTCTGAGTTCATAGGTCTATGGTAAGTTGATACGCATTGCATCTACAGGGAGGTAATTCATTGGATCATGTAAAAAATCCCGGAGCATGTCGTTTCATTTTTTGATCTAAGTCAATGTTGCGAGTAAACAATAAGTACTAAGATGACGCTTTCTGATGTGATGAGCTTATCTTATCTCAGCCAGCCATTGTCCTGAACCGCAATGTCACTGTCGTTCCAACGCCCACCTCACTCTCAATCACAAATCCTCCATCGTGTGCTTCCATGATCTTCTTCACGATACTCAGACCCAGGCCAGTGCCTTCCGCCTTGTTTCGGGTAAAATAAGGCTGCGTCACACGATCCAGATTCTCGGATGGTATGCCTTCACCGGTATCGCGCAGTTGGATTTCTACATATTCTTTGAGAACGGGTGCATCTATCTCCTCAATAAAAACTTGCACCAGATGCGTCGAGATAACGATCTGCCCACCCTCCGTCATACTTTCGAGCGCATTGTAAAATATGTTTTTCAACGCCTCTTCAAACTGTCGATCATCGATTAATGCCGGAGGAATATTATCCTCTAATTCCATAGCGATGTTGATTTTCTTCGCCTTCTCTGGCTGCCAGAGGGTAATCAGCTCCCTGAGCCGCACATTCAAATCGACCGGTTTTAAATCGATTTTCTCAAATTCGATAAATCGCATGAATCCGTCGGTCATCTTCTTCAGTCGATTTACCTGCATGTTTAACGACTTAAAATAATCATCGATATCAGTTGCAGTAATCCCGTGTTTGGTGACCAAATTATGGTGCAATTCCTCTGCGTTCAGTTGCACCGTGGTCAAGGGATTTTTTATACCATGCGCCAATCGCTGAGCCACCTGAACCCAACGCTCAATTTGCTGTAAATGATGTTTTTCAGTCAGATCAGTCAACATCACAAAATAAATTCCCTGGAACGGAATTTTGATGAAAGTCACACTGTACTGACCCTGTCCATCCAAATGATAATGCATCTTTTTATATTTCTTCGCCACTACTTCATCGAACGCCGTTAAAAATTCCTTGTGTTTATCAGCACTGAAAGCGTATCGATAGTGGTAGTTTGACCAATCGGACACCGAATCGTGCAATATCTCATGCCACTTATTTCCAATTTTCACAATTTTACCATTCTTTTTCATGATCAGCGTATCTTCAGATAACTCTGAAGTATGCAGAAATGATAATAATATGTTCTTTGCTGCTTTTCCATAAAATAAATTTCTAATATAATAGACGATAAAAAGCAGAAAACTGAATAGAAGAAAATAGATCGGCAATGAATGTCGTTTATCAATCAAATACTTTCGATAATTATAGTTCTGTAACTCCATCAGTTCAAATCCGTATAAATCATTAGAAAGTTGCCTCCTCGCCAGTAAATAAATTTTACTGCGATCTTTAACCACTCTATAATCCGTACGTGACATTTCGACGCGTTGACATAAAACTTGCAATAAATTATCCAGGATAACAAGTCTGTTATCAGCCGTTGTTATGATGATCTCTTTCGAACCATTAAGGTCCATATCACCAATGTCTAATAAATCAACTGGTATCTTGAATGGTTGTGAAACATCCAGAATATTCAAATCCTGATCCAGTACATAAAGATTACCATCGGTATTTCCAATGACAATCTCATCGATACCATCATCATCAAGGTCGTGACAGACTGATTTTTCTTCACTAAATGTATTAATAAATCCATTTCCCACCGCCTTGATTTTTTTTACAGCCCCATCCTTCGCATCGAGTAATTGGACAATATTGAGTTCATCAAATTGCGGATTTGTTCCGAAACAATAGATCACGATCTCCTGTTGATTGTCCCCATTGACATCACCCACCGATGGTAATACCCCTGTAAAATAAGGTCCCATATATTTCTTCCATAACAATCGGCCCTCATTGTCCAGCATGAATAAATAGGATTTATCATCGCGTGTGCCATTAAACTCAGCACCATTCTTGGGAGCGTAACTGCCAAACAAAATCTCCTGCTTCCCGTCATTATTGTAATCAAAAATAATGGGATTCACAACTTGCGGTCCAATCAGGTATTCCCAAGCAATTTGGCCAGTGCGCGGCTCTACTGCCATCAGACCACGCTCCGCGCAATCATAGCCACTGTTCAGGACATAGAGTGAGTATTGCTTGTCGTTGTTTGAATTTATAAATCCGATCGGCCAAATACTTTGATGATAATCACCATCATGATCCCGGTCTTTTCCGGTAAACACAAGATAGTTCTCAATTAGTGCTGTTCTATTATTACCGCGAATGAGAAGATGATTTACCGAAGAATCCTGGTTAAAATAATGGGCGAGGAAAGCCAGTGAATCCAGCCGCCCAGTAACGAGCGGCGTTATATTATAATATCTGTCAGCGGGGATTCTAAAACTTTCGTGGTGTGATAATTGGAAAATATCTTTGACATCGACTTGTTCATTCGAACGAACAAACAATTCATCAATATGATCAGCATCAATATCTATCGGTTGTATATCTATCGTTTCATATTTCCACTTGGAAACGAGTTCGAAATTATCCACCAAAGTCACTGGTGCTGCATGAACGTAAAATGACAAACTGGAAATGATTAAACAAGAAACGTAAATTCTATGCAATCGCTTCAACATTCTGACTCGTTATTTGTCTTATCAATAATTTTTTCGTGATCAAGTGATCATTTTAATTTTCGTCTTGAATCCGATAACCGGCAATAGAAAAGAGGGTGAAATCGCTCCTGAGAACTAAAACGTTGTTAAAGCCACCGTTTTATTTCTAATTTTTACTAAATATTATAAAAAAATAAATCAAAAAATCAAATGCATTTTAGTCCAAATGAGAATCGAAATAAGTCTTCATTTGGTGACCTATTAGCGGATCAACATCATTATTGACCTGCACGTCTTCAATATCCAGTGTATATTCATTTGAATCCGCATAGCGGTTCAGGGCACCATGAACCAACTCTCCGAACGGCGTCGGTGTACGTTTATCATCGAGAGTCAATTCAGGATAATCTACCCATGACCAAGCCGTCCCACTAAGCTGCTTCAACATTCAAGGTATGTCCATCAAAATTGCACGAATTTTGAACGTTTGCACAGTCACTCTTTCAAATCCACCGCCAGAGTCTTACCCTTTTCGACTGTAACAGCCTCTCCGTCATTATCCCAAATCACGACATCGCTTTCACCACGGATACCTGTTAAAAAATAGGTGTACTTCCCCGGATCGACGTGGACCGACCACGATTTCCCCGCTGCGATAGTTTCACCCTGTTTCAACAGATTTCCGCCTCCGTTAATTTCGATCCAATTGATCGAATAGCCCGTCGTCTGGTTTATAAATTTCAGCGTACCCTTATCAGGCGGCGCGTTCGTCTGTTCCGATTCTTCGCTGCAACCGCTCAGCATATAAGCGAACAAAACAGAGAGTAACGTAATCAACAAGATGTAACTATTTTTTTTCATCGAACTCTCCAAAGAATAGGATTCATTAAATAAGCATAACTATTCAGCAACGGCCTGCCATCCGAAGGTTTCATAATGCCATGAAAACGATTCATCTTTCTTTATATCAACAACTACAAATCCCTCAGGGAAACCAGAACGCGCACCCTTCCACCACGCTCCGGAAACAGCACCACCGGTGATGTAATGGGTGTCTTTGAAAATAATCTCTTCCACAATGTGTAAATGTCCCTGCAAAACCATTTTCAACTTATGACCCGAAAACAGATCGAGTACTGCCCGGGAATTTGTGATGACTTCCCCCGGTAATAGAGGCGTTGTACCACCCCGCCACATCTGCTCGCCCACAGAAACCAGCGGTATGTGTGTGCTTACGATGATAGGAGTCGTAGGATTTACCTTCTGTAAATCCTCGCGCAGCCATTTTAATTGCTCGCTATCGACTTCACCAATGTACTGTCTTTCCGCCGTAAAACCAATTCCATCTAACACGATGACGTGCCAGCCAAAATTATCGAATGAATAGTAGGTCTTACCGTTACCCAGCCTGTTTCGATACATCTGCTTGCCATAGTCGGGATGATCAGTACTGATACCACTCTTTTCATACAATCCAAAGACCTCATGATTACCCATTGTATTGTAAACAGGCATCGCGAAATTATTCGATATGTTGATGTACATGTCATACAACTGCCGTGCTCTTTCTTCGGATTGCCCCAGTGCATCCATAATCAGATCCCCGCCTGTGATGACAAAATCAGGCTTCAGTTGATTTACCTTCTCTACCGCCTGCCTGTAACCAGCATCGCCGTTTAATTCAGGTTGAACATGAATATCGGTCATAAACACAAATCTGAAACTATGTCCCTTCTCAGATGTACAATTGATCACCAAAGTCAGGAGCATGAAAGCTGCAACGATCAACATGAATGGTGTAAGCTTGTTCTTATATGAATTTACTCGATCCATGTACTAATCCTTTCGGTGTTTCTATAAAACGATAAACATATTTGAGGTTTTGTACTAGGCCTTGTCTATTAAGATTTCATCACATCAGGCAGATATATTTTCTAATTCGGCTCCTAATATTATAATGTTAAACCTGTTTTGCATATTTATGATACAGGTCGCTTTTTCAACCCTTACTGCCAAATCATTTCGATACTGAGATCTACAGTTCCGGCATTTCGACGTGTACGGGTTTAACATTCCAGATCTCATTCGCGTACTCCATAATCGTGCGATCACTGGAAAATTTACCCATACGTGCTATGTTCAGCAACGCCATTTTAGCCCACTTATCCGAATTCTTGTAGGCTGCATTTACTCTTGATTGACAAGCAACATAGTCATCGAAATCAGCTAACAGCATAAATCGGTCACCTTGATATAATAATGCCTCGATTATCGGCCTGAACAGTTCGGGTTGTGAAGGGGTAAATTCCCCTTCAACTATCAGATTGATCGCGTTTCTGAGATCTGATGACTGATTAAAATACAGCAGCGGATCGTACGCTGTCTCCATTAATTTAATCACTTCTTTGGCCTTCAAACCAAATATAAATATGTTATCCTCTCCCACTTCATTCATGATCTCGATGTTCGCTCCATCCAACGTCCCCACCGTTAGCGCACCATTAAGGGCAAATTTCATATTCCCGGTACCCGATGCCTCAAAGCCTGCGATCGAGATTTGTTCTGACACATCGGCAGCCGGAATGATCATCTGCGCAAGCGTCACCGAATAATCAGGCAGAAAAATAACTTTCAATTTATCATTGATCGACTCATCGTTGTTCACCCGTTCCCCGATCGAAGTGATCAATTTGATGATCAATTTAGCCATGGTGTATCCCGGTGCAGCCTTACCGCTGAATATGTATGAACGTGGGACGATATTTTTTTTGGGATTCATACGGAGTTGATTGTATAAAACCACAATATGCAGCACATTAAGCAACTGACGTTTGTATTCATGGATTCGTTTTACCTGACAATCGAAAATCGAATCCACATCGAGTCGAATACCCGTCTGGTGATGGATAAATTCGGCTAATTTCTTCTTATTTTGACGTTTAATTTGCTGCAATTCCTTAAGACAATGCGCATCATCGGCATACGTTTCTAACTCCTTCAATTTTCCCAGTTCGGTAATCCATTTATCTCCGATGCGTTGCGATATAAAATTCGATAGTAACGGATTGCTCAGCTTCAACCATCGACGCTGGGTGATACCATTCGTTTTGTTATTGATTTTATCCGGATCATAGCGATGGAAATCATTGAAAACTTTGTTTTTCAAAATCTCCGTGTGAATTTGGGCGACTCCATTCACGGAATGACTCCCGACTATCGCCAGGTTTGCCATACGGACCAGCTTTCGTTTGCCTTCTTCGATGATCGACATATTCTGCACCTGGCTTATATTATTTTGAGATAAGACACGTATATTCTCCAGAAATCGATGATTGATTTCGTAGATTATCTGCATGTGCCTCGGTAAAAGATGCTGTATCAGGTCGACCGACCATTTTTCCAGCGCTTCCGGTAAGACCGTGTGATTCGTATACGCGCATGTCTTCGTGGTGATCTCCCATGCCTGATCCCAGGGTAATTCCTCTTGATCGACCAATATTCTCATGAGCTCAGGTATCACGAGCGCAGGATGCGTATCATTCAATTGTATGGCGACCTTATCAGCGAATTTTTCAAACTTATTCTGATATATTTTCTTGAATCGACGGATGATATCCTGAATCGTCGCCGATACTAAAAAATACTCCTGTTTCAAACGCAACTCCTTACCACGATAGAATTCATCTCGCGGATATAAGAGTTTGGAAATCGTCTCCGAATCGATCTTATCGGCGACCGCCTTCTCATAATCACCATGATTAAAATAATTCAAATTGAATTCTTCGGAGGAATAAGCTGACCATAATCGCATGGTGTTGACGGTATTATTTAAATAACCCGGCACAGGTGTATCAAAGGCAATCGCCAGTACATCGTCTGTATCGAGCCATTCATTTTGCAGCTTTCCATGCTCATCAGTGTATTGATTGACCCTGCCGTAAAATTTAACTGTATATTTGTACTCAGGACGCTCAATCTCCCAGGGATTCCCATACTTCAACCAGTGATCCGGCGCTTCTACCTGATAACCGTTGACAATTTTTTGTGTGAAAATTCCAAATTCATAACGCAATCCGTATCCATAAGCCGGTAACTCCAGCGTCGCCATCGAATCGAGGAAACATGCCGCTAACCGACCTAAACCGCCATTTCCCAATCCTGCATCCGCTTCTAATGATCGTATTTCTTCCAGATCGTAGCCTAATTCTACTAACGCCTTGCTTACATTGTCGTATAATCCGAGGTTTATCAGCGAATTTCCCAATAATCGTCCCAGCAGAAATTCCATGGAGATATAGTAAATCCGTTTCGCATCCTGTTCATAATAGGTCTGCTGTGTCTCTATCCATCTCTCAAATAGACGATCCCGTACTGACAACGCGGTGCTCAGATAACAATCGTGTCTCGTTGCCGAATATTCATCCTTCGCAAGCGAAAACTCCAAATGATTGACTATCGACAGTTCCAATGAAGCAACGTCGTTGCCTTGCAATGGATTCGTCGATGGAGAGAGTTTTTGTAACGGTCGGATGAATTTCCTATCTCCTTTACGCTGCATCGAACATCCTCCTCAATTCATACCTCATGCCTGAATAGTGATAATTCCTCAGGATTCCAAGATAAATTTAATGTAATAAACAATGTAGCAATCTTACGGAGATTCAATCCCCCTGGATACCGTTAGCAATTTACTAATGATCCAGATTCCTCTGCGAGAACTCTTTACATCGTTCGATGTCGAAAAGTTACTCGCAGATACTATATGCAAATTCTCAGAAGTTAAATGACAAACAAACAGCACGTGGATGACCAGGTTCTGATCTCCTCATCGATAAAAATACATGTCAAACGTTGATCATCCGATTTTAGAGAAACAATTAAAATGATCCACCACCGCCGCCGACAGTTAGACGCAGGTAAGGTCCTGTAAAATTGAGTTCAGGACCATCCGGCACGGTCTTCTCATAGATCATCCAATCGGATGTGTAGGGGCTATAGAGATAACCGACTCTCAAACCAAAGACTAATCCTCCATATCCATATTTATCTTCATTCATGATCTTGAGAATATCGGCACTCACGGAAAAATTAAGGATCAATGAACCCATTTCAACTTCAAGATTTCTATTTGGATCATCCAACAATTCATCGAACGATGGCATGACGGATTGATTTTCAGCCTTCAATAAGAAGGAACCGTAACCGATTCCAAACAAGGGATAAAGCTTGAACGATTTAGAAGAAAACAGGACGTAACCGATATCGAACATCCCATATCCTCCTTCAAGCTGGATCTTCGTATGGTTCGCATTTTCAGATCGATTCAAGACAGCAGATCCTTCACCCCCAATGACGAGATTGTTAATAAACCCGTAACCGCCACCACCAAGACTCAGAAAATTATTCGATAACTCAGGATATCCCCGGTAAACTAACACTTCATTGAATTTATCGAGATTGAGTTGATGCGCACCAATCATAAAATAGCCAAGTCCCATGTTGACCTTTTTCTCGACACCTTCGCCATCAGCACTAAAACATGGGACCGAGATCAATAAGATGAAAAGCATAAAATACAGCCATACGGTTTTCATTGTTATTCTCCTCTTTTTTATTCCTGAACATTATTACTGATTATTTATATTAACCATACTACAGTATACTTTTTCGTGCAATCGATTAATCACTGCCATCTAAAGAGCCAATGTACTTTAATGGATAAACAGAGTCGATATCAAATTAAATAATTTCACAGCCCAGCGGAGCAAAGCGTAGCCAAGATATATTCAGCCCGATGTTGCCTATGTCATCCATATCAAAACAAAGGCAGTAAGTATAACATCCCTCCGATAATAAATAGAAAAAATAATAATCTGGAAAGTTTATGGGACAGTTTGAAGAAAATAACCTGTTCCAGGGCTCTGATGAACCAGAAAAGTGACACAGCACCCAATATAAAATGCCCCAATCGCATTAAACACAAGTCATTGGGGAAAATGAGTGATATGATACCAACAATAATAAAAACATAGATCATGCATAGATTCAACACCTGCGTGATGCCACGATTTACCTCTCCGCTTTTCTTTAAATTCGTGTTCCATTGAAAGATATTCCAAAATTTTACATGATATAATGCAAATGCGAAATGATACAATGCACCGGCTATCAGTAATATTCTCGACATGTTCGATAGTCCCTTTGCTTAAAATTATGATTTAAAAACATCCATTCATGATTACACTCGAATAATTTTATCATTCATCATCATATTTGATCCGCAGCCTATTTAACTCCTCCTTCAGCGAAACGACTACCGAGTCGTATTTTGGATCCGAATACACATTGTTCAACTCGTTTGGATCTTCTTGTAAATCGTACAGCTCCCATGCATCGATGTCATCATAAAAGTGGATCAGTTTGTAGCGATCTGTTCTTACACCGTAATGTTTTTTGACATCGTGCCAACCGTGCGGATATTCGTAATAATGATAATACATCGATTTGCGCCATTTATTAGGCGTAGTGGAAGTTAATAGCGGTTTCATCGATTCACCTTGCATATCAGACGGCACCTTTACATCCGCGTAGTGCAGGAACGTGGGAGCGAAGTCGAGGTTCAACACGATATCATCCGATACTAAGCCGGGCTCAATATGTTTTGGATATCGCATCAGCAGAGGCATGCTCAGTGATTCTTCGTACATGAATCGCTTGTCGTACCAACCATGTTCACCCAGATAAAATCCCTGATCCGATGTATAGACTACCAGCGTACTGTCCGCCAAACCCTGGTCGTCCAGATAATCCAGCAAGCGTCCCACACTCTCCTCGACCGACATGATACAGCGGAGATAATCTTTGATATAGCGCTGGTATTTCCATTCAAGCAGCGCCCTGCCTTCCAGCTTCTTGTCTTTGAATTCACGGTTTACCCGATCGTAATGAGCATCCCACATTTTCAATTGTTGTTCAGTGAAGCGAGCTCGCTGAGCCTGCCAATCGGCAGGTGCGTTTTTTGCATAGGTCTCACTGCCCCCGCTTCCTGTCTCTCTCTCATAGGAACCCTCGTTCAATTTCATGTCCGTAGATAAATACATGTCATCGATACGCATATCGGCTTCGCGAGCAGCAGCTGATCGAGTGCTATAATCGTCATAAAATGTCTCCGGAAGAGGCAGATCCTCATCGCTATAATTATCAAGGTATTTGAAATTGGGCATCCAATTTCGATGCGGAGCCTTGTGATGGACGAACATACAGAAGGGGGCATCCGAACGACGTGCCTCCAGCTGCTTCAACGCCATGTCGGTAATAATATCAGTAGTATAACCGATGTATTCCTTACGCTCACCGTTCTCAATAAATTCAGGATTAAAATATTGCCCCTGATCTATCAATATCTTCCAGCTATCAAATCCTGTCGGATCGGTTTTAAGATGCCACTTGCCGATCATGTAGGTTTGATATCCATGTTGCTGCAGCAATTTCGGAAAAGTAACCTGATTTCCATCGAATTCATCACGATTATCGCGCAGACCGTTTTTGTGACTATATTTTCCGGTGAGCAACACGGCACGGCTGGGTGCACAAATCGAGTTGGTGACGAAACTGTTTTTGAAGCGAACGCCTTCATGAGCAATTCGATCGATGTTTGGGGTCTGGATCAAATTACTGCCATAACAACTGATGGCCTGCTCAGCATGGTCATCACTCATGATGAACAGGATGTTCGGCCGTTGTTTACTGGTTCCACAAGACGAGAATAACTGTGGGATCGACAGGGCCGCCGTTCCAATTCCCACGGTTTTTAAAAACTCCCTTCGCGTCCGGTTCATACATTTCTCCTCTGATAGGTAAGAACCATTCTATATGACTTAAAATAGTAAATAATTCAAGACATATCAAGTGTTTTTTCGGCTCTTTGATTACCCATCAACGATGCGACCGTAATTTTGATACCATCATCGATCCGTCAGCCTTATCTATGTAGAATAAATTTTAAAATATATTTTATTCTT
>JAFGOE010000125.1 GCA_016926625.1 Candidatus Zhuqueibacterota bacterium | reverse complement strand
GGATTATCAATAATATATTGCCGTATGCGATTTAATGCAAATTCGTTTGGAATAATATGATCGTAATAATTCCGTTGCCATCGGGGCGAATCATCATTCGCCCCGATTTTGATTAAATCATCATTTGCCGCATCCGGCCCATTCGCCCCGATTTTGATTAAATCATCATTCGCCGCATCCGCCCCATCCACCCTGGAACCCCCGGGCGAATATTTATTCGCCCGTATTACGCCGATTTTGAAGCCGCGAATGATTGATCCGATGGTTTTGGATGGTGATCGGAATTGGGTGGTGGTCCTTGATTTCTGCCGTTCGAAAATGGATGGATTAATATAATTTGCGGTTATTTGGGGCGAATGGTTATTCGGCATATTCGCCCCGTCCGCCCCGGCCCCGACCACCCCATCATCCCCGGGCGAATGATTATTCGCCCCGGCCACCCCAATATCCCCGGGCGAATGATTATTCGCCCCTGTAATTATTATTATTCCGTGGATGTGATTGGGCATGATGATGAATTCGTCCAATATGGCGTTTGGGAAATGGTTGGGGATGGCCACCCAACAATCATATGCATGATGGCCTAACTTATTTAAAATCATTTTATGATTAGCAATTTTACCCAATAAGTGCCTTATTTGATACGTACAAATTGTGATGAAATGTGCCCCGGGTTTAGAATAATCATAACCTTTAATTCGAATAGAACGGCGATGGTGCTTGCGCGAATCATACGTCATTTTCAGTACTCCTTTCCGTAGTCGGTTATCCTTAATCATTAATTAGTAATGAATAATTATTACTAATAATCCGAAGTCGCTAAACAGTGGTCATTAATCAATTATCAGATAGACGTAATTTCTTTTTAAAACCAGGTTCTCTTTTTATATTCTAAATATTCAGGATATTTGACCCCCAATTCTTTTTCCTCTAGCCTTTTCCAGATCAAAATATGGAAGATCCAAATGATTGAAGAAAAGAGTGACCATCTCTTCTCCAGATAAATAGGAAATCCAATAATCCATATAATAAAACCGAGGTACATTGGATTTCTAAATTTTGAATAGATACCTTTCTCTATAATATAGCCGTGATGCTTAAGTCCTTTTAATCCTATGTGAGAGAAGATAAAAAGGCAAACGCCGATGATAAACAAACATAAGCCGATTAATCTTATCCATAACGGCAGTGACATGGTATCTGATTCTATAAAGCACATCTGAAACCAGGAAAACCACAATATTGCCATAATCACATAAATTGTGGAGTTCACTAGCTTATATTCTGTGATCGGAGAACGCCTATAATGCAAAATGTTGAATGTGGTGCGTACGGAGTAGCAAAGAAAACAGATGATGAACCAGATTAAAAACGATTTGGTCATAATTTTAGCCTATTTCAGAGATAATTTGGTGAACGAGTGATCGAATAATATTCGATGAACATTTGTTGAATATTGAAACGGTCGTAAATAAATAAGAGGATTTAAATGTCGTTTAAAATGGGTGAAGTAATGAAAATTTATTTCTTGAGAATGTCGTTAAGAATTTCCATATTTTGTCCCGAAATGATCTGTGTTATTTAAAGTAATTGCATAATATTTTTCCAATGGACATCTGAACGGATCAAAATTCTTTTAATTTAATTTAAAATAATGCTTATGAAAAGTCAATTATTATTTTAAATTACTGAATGTCCGCCATTATTTTGTTCATATTAATATTACATAAGTTTAGAATCCTATAATAAACTTCGGAGGTAACTATCTTGACGAATTCAATAGGAACGACCATTCCTTCCTGGGTTTCGACGCGGATCGGGTATCAATGCTTTGTCGATAGCTTTTCCATAGGCGATGGATCGATCGTCGACAAGGGGTCGATCTACTCTCGAAAGACATACGACCGGGAGTCGAGGCGACTCGACTGGGACCAGGAGTTTGACGAATACTGTTATGGCTATAGTTATTACGGTGGAGACCTGCAAGGAGTTGCCAGGGCCGTGGATAACTATCTTGCCGATTTTGGTGTTAACATGATCTATATGACTCCCATATTTAAAGCTGAATCCAATCATAAATATGATACGCTGGATTATAAACAGATCGATCCGCATTTTGGGACGATGGATGATTTTGAACATCTTCTGAAAATATCTCATTCTCTAGATATAAAGATCATTCTCGATGGTGTCTTCAACCATACCAGTTCAAATCACGACTGGTATCAGCGGGCAATGCGCGGTGAAAAACCATATGTCGATTATTTCAGGAAAAACAAAGAGGGCTATTTTCTGAAATGGGCAGGTATCGATACCATGCCTCTGATCGATCACTCTCAACCGGCTATAAGAGACATTTTCTACGAATCCGATGATAGCATCATCCCGTACTGGTTGAACCGCGGAGCCGATGGATGGCGGCTGGATGTGGCGGAAGGATTAGGAAAAGAGGTCATTCGCTCGATTAAAGCATCCATCAGGAAACGATTCACCGATAAATTGCTCATCGGAGAGGTAGTGGATTCCTATGGCAAGGATTGGCTGGGGCCGGATTTGCTTGATGGGGTTATGAATTATGTGTTCCTGGGCACGACTGTCAATTTTCTTAACAACAAAATTACAGGAGAAGAGTATTTAAATGAGTTGACCAAAATGTATGAGCAGTATCCGCAAGAAAACCTCTATACCAGCTGGAACATCATTAGCACGCATGATACGAATCGCATGTTATTTGAGGTAGGAGGGAATGAAAATTTATTCAAAATGGCAGTGGCACTGCAATTCACTTATCCGGGAATACCCATGATCTACTACGGTGATGAAATTGGACTGATATCAGGGCAAAAAGACATCAGCAACAGGAGAGGTATGAACTGGGAGGCCATCGATTTGTTGAAGTTGAAAGCTCGGGAACCATGGAAACCTGTCATACCTATGGATTGGAAACGCGTTAATCAATATTCAAGTTTTTATTTTTATTACAAACATCTCATCTGGTTGCGAAAGAACATGCCCGTCCTGACGCATGGCGAGTTTATTCCCCTCTATGCCGATAAGACCTGTGTATGCTACCTGCGTCGACTCGACGATAAAATCGCCTTTGTGCTAATCAATAATGGTGAAAATCGTGATGTACGGATACCGGTTCCTGAACGCATCCGTCGTCTTAAGCCGGAACTCAAGCGAGGGCATGGACCTTTAAATTCAATCGATCTAACTGGAGACACGTTAGATATACATGCATATGCTCAGAACACGTACATTTATCTTTGATTTATCCCACTGCACTGTGCGTCACCCGATGTGCAGCGCTATTTCGAGCAAGTTGGTCGCGCTTTTATGTGACGCGGGATACCGTTCGGTTTGGATCTGCCGGAGTTAGTTATGTTCTCTAAGCTTTGGATTGATCCCAGTTTCTTAGTGCGATTCAGGACAGGTCGGCTCTTTTAAACTCTACATATTCTTAAATAAGTCGGCCATCTCGATGGCAGATAATGCGGCGTCCCAGCCTTTATTGCCCGACTTGGTGCCGGCACGTTCTATCGCCTGTTCCAACGTGTCCGCCGTGATGATGCCGTAGGTGACGGGCAGGCCTGTTTGTAAATTGATTTGAGCGATTCCTTTCGTCACTTCGGCGGCGATGTATTCGAAATGGGGTGTCCCGCCGCGAATAACGGCGCCGAGACAAATGACGGCATCGTATTTCTGGGTGTTCACCATTTTCAGGGTGGCCACGGGTATCTCAAATGATCCGGGTACCCACACGATGTCGATATCATCGCTTTTTACTTCATGGCGCTCGAGACAATCGAGAGCCCCGTCCAATAATTTACTGGAAATGAATTCATTGAATCGGCTCACGACGATACCAAACTTCTTACCCTGTCCGACTAATTTACCTTGAGTGATATGGGGCATGAAAATTCTCCCTTGATATTAGATGAGATGTCCTAATTTATCGCGCTTCGTCTCTAAATAACGCGCGTTGATTTCATTTGGTTCGATTTTTATAGGAATACGTTCGACTACTTCCAGGCTATAACCTTGCAGACCTATGATTTTCTTCGGATTATTGGTCAGCAACCTGATCTTCTTGATGCCGAGGTCGGCCAAAATTTGAGCTCCGATACCGTAATCCCTTAAGTCCGCCTTGAACCCCAATTTCTCATTCGCCTCAACCGTGTCGAAGCCCTGATCTTGGAGCTCATAGGCGAGAATTTTGTTAGCTAGTCCTATTCCGCGACCCTCCTGTCGCATATACAGCAGAACGCCGCGACCTTCCCTCTCGATGGTCTCCAGGGCGTAATGCAGTTGATCCCCGCAATCACATCGTAACGATCCCAATAGGTCGCCGGTGAGACACTGCGAATGAACACGAACGATGACCGGCTCATCTGTACTCACATCGCCTTTTACCAATGCGAGGTGATGATGTTCGTCGATCGCACTTTCGTACAAGTAGAGGATAAATTCACCATACCTCGTGGGTAATTTCGTCTTTGCCCGCTGCTGGACCATCTTTTCAGTTCGATGTCGGTATTCAATTAAATCGCGAATGGTGATGATCTTCAGTCCGTGAGTTTCAGCGATCTCCATGAGGCGAGGTACGCGCGCCATGGTGCCATCATCGTCCATAATCTCACAGAGGACGCCTGCGGGAAATAGACCTGCGAGATTAGCCATATCGACTGCCGCTTCTGTGTGTCCGGCGCGACTCAGTACTCCTCCTTCCTCAGCCTTAATCGGAAAAATGTGCCCGGGTCGCACCAGATCGTCTGGTTGTGTTCCTGTGTCGATGAGGGCTTGAATCGTAACCGTGCGGTCATGTGCTGAGATGCCTGTCGTGGTGTTATTGCGGGCGTCCACCGAAATCGTAAATTGAGTTCCATGATGCGAGGTGTTTTTTTGTACCATCGGCTGGATGTCGAGCTCTTTCAATCTCTGTTCCTGCATGGGTACGCATATCAAGCCGCGTCCATGCGTCGCCATGAAGTTGATATGAGCCGGCGTGACCCTGGATGCGGCCATGATGAAATCGCCCTCATTCTCTCGATCCTCGTCGTCCACGACGATGAGCATATTGCCCTTTCGTATTTCCTCTATCGCCTGTTCGATTGTATTAAATTTTTTCATTTTATTCAAATCCTTGTTCTCGTAACCAATCCATGCTTATACCAGGTTTATTAATAAACTGCTCTATGTATTTCGCAAAAAAATCAAGTTCGATGTTGACAGCATCTCCTTCACGCATATATTGGAAAGTCGTTGCTCTTAACGTATGCGGGATGATTGAGACACCAATCTGGTCGCCCGACTTATCAGCTACGGTGAGACTTACACCGTTGATGGCGATGGAGCCTTTTAGGATAATGTACTTCATAAAATCATGCGGAACATGAAAGTACCAATCGCCTCGTGAAGGATCTCCTGCTATTCTGGCGACTCTCCCGATCCCATCGACATGTCCTTGCACGATATGCCCACCGAGTCTGTCGTTCAACCTCAGCGCCCGCTCCAGATTCACTCGCTGATGGGTCTTGAGTTGCTTAAGCGTTGTTTTCGAAATGGTCTCCGGGGACACGTCCATGGTAAATGAGGCAGCATGAATTTCGGTCGCAGTCAGACAAACTCCATCCACGGCGACGCTGTCATCAATTTTCAGATCAGTCATGATCTTTTCCGCATGAACCTCTAACTTTAGTCCCGCACCGCGCCGCGCGAAATCCGTTATGATACCTATTTCCTCTATTAGTCCTGTAAACATCGCTTTTAACGACCTGTATTTATGACTGCTTTATGATGAACGAACTGCTGTATCCAAAACATTCTTAACGTGAAAGACCATATCATGGGGCTTTATCAAAAGTCCCAATGAGAGATCTTTAGCACAATTAGTCGTAGCAAATTCATTTGTTCCATACATTATGTACTATTTGACGAATAAATTCGTCACTACAATTTTGCTTTTATTACAGCCCCAGATGTGTTTCGCGATATCAGCTCTATGTCTTATCGAATCCGATGTTTCTGAATTTACCATGTTAAGGATATTGTAAGTCGCCATGGACAACGATATCTTGCCCAACGCTCTGCACTGATGTACGAATCAGACGAATGCTGTGATCAATCCATGGTGTATTCAATTGACCGATTGCATCGATTCCTTCCCCAATAATCCTGGGCGATATCATGATAATGATATGGTCTGCCAGTCTCTCCTGAAGAAAAGAGGTGAACACCTCACTGCCACCCTCGACGAGCAGAGAATTCAGTCCTTCCTCAGCGGCCTTCTTAAGTAACTCATGCAACGATAAATGGCTGTTTGCTTCCGCGTGAATTTCCCATATTTTCGCACCGCGTTTCCTTATCCGCTCTTTCTTATGCTCATCTTTAGAAGCGGTCGCAATGATGGTGAGTTCAGGAAATTCGTCGCTGAGCAGATGGCATTCTTCGGGTATGGAAAGCTGGTCATCCAAAACGATGCGAAACGGATTAACGCCGGATACGTGCCTCACTGTTAACGATGGATTATCCATGATAGCCGTCTTAGCACCGATGACGACGCCATCGTATTCACCGCGAAGTCGATGCACCACCCTCCGTGTCTCCTCAGACGTGATCCATTTCGAATGGCCTTTGCAGGTAGCAATCCGCCCATCAATACTCTGAGCTATTTTGATAGTGACATAGGGTAAGCCGGTCTTGATATATTTGATAAAAAATCTATTTAATTGCATGCATTCCTCAACGGCGATGCCGGTCGTTACATCGATACCGCGAGCACGCAGCAGATCGATACCCTGGCTGTTTACCAGAGGATTCGGATCCACCATGCCGATGACGACGCGCTTGATGCCTGCTTTGATAATCGCATCAGTACACGGAGGCGTCTTCCCGTGATGACAGCAGGGTTCCAGATTCACATACAATGTGGCTCCATGGGTCGCGTTGCCAGCATTACGTATCGCATTTACTTCGGCGTGTGCTTCGCCAAACCTCTTATGATAACCCTGTCCCACGATATGGCCGTCCTTTACGATGATCGATCCGACCAGGGGATTCGGACTCACATTTCCGATCCCTTTGCGAGCCAGCTCTAAGGTTAGCCTCATGTAGTCTTCGTCTGTCAAACCTTACGTTTCCTGAAATGTATGTCCTCATCGTGTTATACAAATCTAAAATATAACAATTAAAATAATTTAAATCAAGTGAATTGTGCAGTAATACAATTCGTCATCTTGGGGCAACGACCGGCAGCCGTCACTATTTAAGGACGTATGAGGTGTTTGAATCAGATATTGTGATGCTCCTGATAGAGTTGACCAAAAACATCTGCGGATCTGTCAGCCTATCCCTGGCGCCTTTGAAAACGAGTTCGACCTGCAAGCGAACGTAAATCTTGCAATCGAATGCAAACTTTCTTTATTTATTGATTATTAATTAGTTGAAACGATTGATATTAAACTTTCTATTGCTTTTTTTTGTTATATTTTGTAAGTTGTGTTAATGAAAGGTGGCTGAATATGGTTGAACGCTCACAAAAAATACGTCTGGGGATATTTGTGCTCGTGAGTATGATATTGTTAATCAGCACGATCGCGATCATTACAGGCAGCAAACTATTTAAACGGACAGCAACGTACTATATTCGTTACAAGGATATTTCGCTGACCGGACTCGAAATAGGATCCACAGTTAAATATCGTGGCATACGAGTCGGTAGAATTAATGATATCTACATTGATCCCAAAGACATCACATCGGTCATCGTCGAAATAACTGTTCAGCCCGATGTGCCCATTAAAGTCGACACCGAAGCAGTGCTTACCTATATTGGCATTACGGGACTAAAGATCATCGAATTGCAGGGTGGGACGAATGAAGCGGATTATTTACTACCCGGGGAGTTCATCTCCTCGGGGCAATCGTTGGTGGATGCGATTTCGGGTCAGGCTGAAATTATTATGGAAAAATTAGAGTTAATATTAAACAATTTTGCTGAAATAACCGATGCTGACCGACGAGATAATTATTACGAACTGGTCGATAATGCGAGTGCTGCGTTGGGAAGTGTTCATTCGCTCATTGATACGAATCAGAGTAACATCTTTCGGACTGTCCGTAATCTGGAGAAATTTACCAATCAATTAGAATTATTCATCAACACATCGAATGCGACGCTTCAAGATATCAATGAGATCACAGGATCAGGGAAAATAGCGGCCACTGTTGATCATATAGAAAAGGTGTCAGCCGAGTTGGAACGAGCGAATCTTTCGGAGCTGATAGCAAAATTGACGCAGGCAGTTGAACAGACGAATCAGACGTTCACGCATCTTGATCTGACGTTATTAAAGAGCAGGCATGACATACTAAGTTCAACTGAAATTTTGCGGGAAAGTCTGGAATATTTCAATGAATTTACACGGCTCATTAGTGAGAATCCGTCGCTACTGCTGAGAAGCTCACCTCAGGAGGAAATTAAGGGACCATAACGATGATTGAAAGTACCCGAAAAATTTTTGTCTACCCGATATTGGCGCTGATCGTGTTGATGTCGGCTTGCACGGCCACATCGATACGACCGAAGTATTATATCCTGGATTATCGACCCATTTTACAGGATGATGAGCTTAAAACCGATCAGCCATTTCCGTTCAAGGTGCAGGTGCAGACGATGAAGATCCCGCGAACCTTCGACAGGGTCAATATAGTCGTTCGTTACTCGGCGCATCAGCTGGATTATTATCGATATCGCCTGTGGGCCATCAGGCCGCAGATTACAATTTCTGATCTGATCGCCAATCACATCTCGTCTTGCGGTATATTCGAGCAATGCAGTCGTGAATTTCTCGATGAACAGCCCGATTATGAGATAACGGGTGAAATTCTCGCTATTGAACAATTTGAGAATAAAGAATATAGTGCCGCACATCTGGCGATGAAACTTTATCTGCGATCGTACGATACCTATGAAATTCTTCTCATGCACGAATTTGATGAAGAGGAAGAGATGCCCGGACTTAAAATGGAGCTCTTTGCCAAGACATTGAGCGATATGTTAAATGAGCAGATGGATCAATTTATACTGAGGATGATCGAATATTTCGGCAACAATGATCCTGGAAATGTCGAGCTCACAAAATAAGTCGCAACCCAGACAATAACCGGCTTATCATGGTTTAACCTGCATAAGACGAGACAAAGGAAGCAATGGTAAACGTGAAATTTAAAATATCATACATGGTCATTTTAGCTGTCTTCCTGCAGATCGGCTGCTCGTCACTTTTCGCCCAGATGGAATATAATTGGATCGCTCCGCCTCCGAAGACGCAACTGAAGATGGAGCAGATGGATGACATCAAGGGATTGGGGAGATTATTCCTCCCGGCCATGACGAATTCAGACTTTGAGCCTGTGTATACGGTTTGGAAGGGCGATTCGATTATCAGGGAACAGAAGATGGGCCTGAGTGTGTGGCTAAGACCGGGAGAATACACAGTCGCATTCGGTTCAGGCAACATCGAGCAGATGATCAAGAAGAAGATCACGATCCAGGCGCAGGAGACGAAGATGATCGAGCCCGATTGGAGCGGCCTGACGATCCGCATCCTCAACGAAGTGCGTGATTGGATCAAGGAGCCCTACGAGATCTTTCGCTTGCCGGAGCGTGAAGCATTTGGTATCGGATACGGAGCTGATCAGCAACTGGGTGAGAAATTACAGACGTGGATTCTCAAACCGGGACTCTACAAGATCGTCAAGCTGGGGGAAAATGTCAATACGTTTATCAATTTTACCACGGTGCGACTCATCCCCGGGGAGCTTACTCAATATACGATCGTAATGGACAGCGAGACGAAAAATTACATTGGCTCCGGAGTGTTGCTTTTCGAAAGCGAGTCCAGACGGATCAGAAATTGGAGTGTCTTCAGTGCGCTGTACGGGAGTCTTACGCTCAATCACGCCAATGATGTGACATCTGAGGAACAAGAGACGAGTATGGCATTTGTTGCGCAACTGGATTATAATATTAAGTACAGCACGCAGCATCATTACTTTTTAGCTCGGGGTCTTTTCGAAGAAGGATGGAATATGCAGCCGAGAGAAACGAACCTTCGCAGTTATCTGGATAACGTGCGGCTTAAGAATTTATACATCTTCTATTTTTCGCCCGTTATCGGCGCCTACGGCCGCTTCTTTCTGGATACGAATTTGTTCCGCACAGTGCGCTATTACGACGATCCGACCAATCTGATTTTGATTGAAAGAAATGGTACTGAGACAACGTATAAGAACCTGAAACAGGTTGAGCTCTCGCCGCCACTATCGCCGCTGGAGCTGAAAGAAGGAATAGGGTTGAACATCCAATTTTTGAAATCCCTGCGAGCTAATTTTAACGTGCGCCTGGGGATGGGATTTCGTCAGAACATAAACACGCAATTGTATACACAGGACACGAACAGTGATAGCGTCTTCTACAGAAAATCGTCATCTTATCTGCGCGGTCCCGAGGCTTCGCTGATTGGAAATTATCGTATTTTTAAGAATATGATGATCACGTCCGAAATTGATCTATTGATGCCATCGGGCAGCGAGACAGTGGTCTATGATTGGGAGAACAATATTAACTTACGACTCACACAAAACGTTTCGCTCGATTATACGATCCGAATAAAACGTGACGAATCGATAGTACCCTATGTTCAATCCGAACAAATATTATTACTACGTTATTCCTATTCATTGTTTTAATAGTGATGCAGCATGACTGACGTCCGTATATCTGAAAATTATATCCATTTAGCGGGTGACCTGGTTCGCGGCCAGGTTCCGGATCTTTGGAAGAAATACAAAAAAGAGATGAAAGGCAAAGACACTGCAGCGATCGATTTTATTGATTTAGCGGGTGTTAATGACATCGATAGTGCCGGCATTGCTTTTATCTACGAAATGATGGATGCGCTCAGTCACGGTGGAAAGTCCATCCAATTAATACAGACGCCCGATCGTATTGTAAGTGCTTTGGATGCTTTTCGGTCCGAGAGTATTGAAAAAAAGACCTTAACCCATCGAAACAGTTTTCTGGAGAATGTGGGCGAAAGGACGTTAGAAGTCACCAGTGTTTTAAAAGACTTCATGATACTCGCTGCGGATATCTTATATTTTTCCGTGCTCAATCTTTTCGATAAAAAAGGCCAGCGTGAAGGTTCTTTTATCCAACAGAGCGTATTCATAGGGGTGTCAGCCCTTCCGATTGTGGGATTGATCTCCTTTTTGATAGGATTCATCTTAGCATTGCAGTCCGCGGCACAACTGCGGCAATTCGGAGCCAATATTTTCGTAGCGGATCTTATCGGCATTGCGATGCTGCGCGAAATGGGGCCTATCATGACCGCCATCGTCGTAGCCGGACGCAGCGGTTCATCCATTGCGTCGGAGATCGCTACGATGCAGGTAACCGAAGAACTGGACGCGCTAAAATCCATGGCGCTAAATCCCATTCGCTATGTTATCGCGCCTAAATTACAGGGCATCACCCTTACGATGCCTTTATTAACGATTATGGCCGATCTTATCGGTATCCTGGGTGGCTTCGTCATCGGTGTGACGTATCTCGGACTGAGTCCTTCGGCTTTTTTTAATGAGTTAATCACTGTACTCTTGATGAAGGATGTGATAACCGGTCTCATTAAAAGCGTTCTGTTCGCCTGGATCATCGTCATCGTTGCGAGTCATTACGGATTGCATGTAACGGGCGGTGCGGAGGGAGTGGGTCGAGCGACGACGGCATCGGTAGTCGCATCTATATTTATGGTGATTGTGGCCGATTCAATTTTAGGATTGCTCTTTTATTTTAACGAACCTGTATTTTAAGCGATCTGGAAAAGCAGGATACCTGGTAGATGGAACCAATCATACGTGTCAAGAATATAACAACTTATTTCGGATACCACAAGGTATTGGATAATATTTCTATCGATTTTCTAACTCATGAGATTGCTTTCATCGTCGGAAAAAGCGGATGCGGTAAGACGACGTTGCTAAAGCATATTATCGGTCTGCATCGACCAGCCGATGGGGATATAGAGATTTTCGGTGAAAACATTCTTGCGATGGACGAATCGTGTTTTAATAGTACCTTGAATCGAATCGGTGTTCTTTTTCAAAACGGTGCATTGTTCAACTCGATCACGGTTAAGGACAATGTTTCAATTCCGCTCGAGCAGCATTCAGACCTGCCGAAAAGATTGATCGATCGGATCGTACATGATAAATTAAACCTGGTGGGATTAGGTCATGCGCTCGATCTGTATCCGGCACAGCTGTCCGGTGGTATGAGAAAGCGAGCAGCCCTGGCCAGGGCGATTGCACTCGATCCGCAGATCTTGTTTGCCGATGAGCCAGGTGCAGGTCTGGATCCGATTACTGCTGCATCGATCGATAATCTGCTGTTAAATTTACGAAATCTGTTGGATATGACACTGGTTATTGTTTCGCATGAAATTAACAGCATTAAGAGGATTGCCGACAGGATCGTATTCATGGATGAAGGAGCTGTCAAATATGATGGCGATTTCGATAAAATCAAAGATAACACCGATCGGATGATCAAATCATTCTTTCAGTTTTAATCATACAACCTGGTCAATTTATGTGCTTCGAATCGAGTTAATGTGGGGATAGTGTATGAGACGTTTTAAAATCATGATATCAACATTGAGCATCGTATTGCTATTAAGTATCATCATGCTGGTTCTTACCACGGCGGGTACGACTAAGGCTGAAGGTTCAGTATTTCAATATCAGGTAGGTGAAGAGCTTATTTATAAAGTCAAGTGGGCATTTCTGCGTTTAGGGACACTGCGCCTGGTGGTCAATGATACCTTGCAGATGAATGATCGGCTGGTTTATCACATGCAACTCTATATCGATTCGAATCCGTTGCTGTTTTTCGTTAACATGCACAATGTTTACAACAGCTATATCGACGAACATTTCAGAATTCAGTTGTTTACAGCAGAGGAACGCATCGACGATGTTTTATACAAGACGGAATATCGCTTCAATTATCAGGATAGCACTATTTTTGCCACTCTTACCAGTATTGAAGATCCCACACAGATTATCAGGAAAGAGATCGAATTAGATGAATTATTACTCGATGGTTCTTCGCTGATATTCTATGCCAGGGCGAACGTGCACCACGTAAAAGAAGAGTCTCTGACAACATTTTTCGAAGCGAAGAAGGGAAGAGTGCAAATTAACTTCCAGGGGGAGAAAGGGCGAGAAAAGATCGACGCTTATGCAGGGGAGATCGAGACCTATTATTTGGATGGCATGATGGACATGATTGGTATCGCGGGCCTCACGGGTCCGTTTAAGGGATGGTTTGCCGTTGATTCTCAAAGGCCACCGATCAAAGCGAAGATGAAGGTTTTCATAGGGTATGTGACAGTGGAACTGGAAGATTGGAAAAATTGGGATCATTTAAAATAAACCAGAGAATAATGAAACATTATATGGTTTCGATCGTATATTTACTTTAAATTTGAAGCGGGGCAAATTTTTTTTTACATGTATATTTACTTAACGGTAAGTAGGAAATGATACAGATTTCGAATCACATAGCTAATATAAATGTTGAATCAGAAACGAAGATAAAAATTTTTAACGCGGCGGCGAAACTTTTTACCGAGAAGGGTTATTACGCCGTGTCAATGAGGGAGTTAGCGGAGAAGGCCAATGTAACAAAGCCTACGATCTATTACTATTTTCGCTGCAAGGAAGATTTGTATAAGTCGTTGATCAGGCTGGGATTGGAGGAAGGGTTCGAAGCCTTCGAGCAGATCTCTAAAATGGACATCCCGGTAAAGGAAAAGTTGTTGCGTCTATTAAAATTACGCTTCCGCTTGAGTGCAGCGCATCCGGAATTTGCCAATTTTTTCCTGAAGGCCTTTTCATCCGTGGAAAGCTTGCCATTTTTAGAGGAATTTTTACCTGATATCAAGCGTCATCGCGAAATTACAATAAAGATTATTCATGAGGCGATGGCGAGTAGTGAGTTCGGTCCTAAAGTCAATCCGGATATAACGTTTGAGATCGTCGGAGCCGTGATGTTTCATTACATGCGGAAACAATTGAAGACATCAAAAAAAATACTTACCGAAGAACTCGCTGAAGAAATAATAGAATTATTATACAAGGGATTCAACGAATAAGAACGGATTGCATGCCATGTTTGCTACGAGTCCGGAGACGATACAACATCGGGTTATTTACATTTTGATATAAACAACATAGTAACCACGATGTGCAATGTTTAAGAATCCCAAAATTAAACGACATTAAAGAATCGCTGTAGTTCGATTATAAATCCTGGAGGAGTGAATGTTTGTAAACATAAGATTTAGGTTAATGTTAGCCATTTTAATAACCGTCGTACTGAGCAATGCAACTCTGGCTCAGGAGCCGATTAATCTTAATCTGGAGAAGTGCATCGATTATGCCTTTGAGAACAATCCGTCATATCGAACCGCACAGAAAGAAGTTAAAAAAGCACATGCAGGAATATGGGAGGCATACTCTACCATCCTGCCTCAGGTCAATCTGAGTGCCAATTTTCAACATGCCTGGGAGATTCAGACGAATAAAGTGCCGAATTTCCTCAAACCCATGCTGGCACCATTGGGCCCGATTATTCCTGGTTTAGACCAAATGCCAGATTTTGTAGAATTCGCCTTCGGTCTGGAAAACACCTTGAATTACGGTGCCTCCTTGACTCAGCCGCTTTTTTTAGGAGGGGCAGGACTGGCGGGTATTCAGATAGCGCATGCAAGCAAAGACGCGGCGAAGCTAAATTTGGAGGAGCAGCGGCAGGGCTTAATCTATCAGACCGCCATAGCCTTTAACAGTTGCGTTCTGGCGCAAGAATTGATCAAAGTTCAGGAAGAAGCGCTGGAGCAGGCTAAGGCTAATTTTGAGATCGTCAATAAAAAATATGAAGTCGGATCTGCATCCGGTTTCGATAAAATGCGAGCTGAAGTGGAATTGGCTAATCTGATGCCGGACGTTATTAATGCCAGGAACAACTATCAGTTAGCACTGACACAACTTAAAATGCTGATCGGTATGGAAAAAGACGTGGTGATCGAGATAGAGGGGGACTTAAATTACATTTCAGATGAATTCGGGAAATTGTCGTTGGAAGATATTCAGCGTCGCGCTTTCGAAAACAGACCGTTAATACAGATGCTGGATCATCAAAAAAATATTTCACGAAGCGCTGTATCGATCGCGCGAAGTAGTCTTTTACCCAAATTGTTCTTTGCGACCGATTACTCTTATCTCGATATGCGGAACAATTACAAGTTTAATCTGGACGAATCCAGCAAGGGATTTACTTCGGCTTTAAGTTTACAGGTCCCTCTGTTCCAGGGATTTAAATCGAGCGCCCAACTACAGAAGGCCAAATTAGATTATAAAATAGTACTCGATACTGAAAAGCAAATGTATGATGCAGTTAATGCCGAAGTTGAAGTCGCCTATAACTTATTCCAGGAAGCCAAAGAAAAATACGAGTCATCGGCGAAAACAGTCGAATTAGCGACCGAGGCGTTACGGTTAGCAAATTTATCCTATGATGAAGGAGCGAATACGCAACTGGATGTGTTGAATTCTCAATTAGCACTAACACGGTCGAAACTTAGCTACATCAATTCTATTTTTGAATATCAAAACGCCCGATATCAGTTACGTAAGGTTGCTGGTGAATTAAATGGAACATTGAGGTAATCATCGGGTATTTTATTGATCTAAAGGACAATTATGTTAAGGAGCATAAAATGAAACGCATAACCATCACAATTTTAATAGTGTCATTACTGATGCTAGTATCAATGATCAGCAGCTGTTCGAAACAGGATACAAGTGCCAATGAAACCAAGGTTGAGATACCGGTTGAAGTAGAGCAGGTCAAATTAGGATCTGTAACCAGAGAATTTAACTATACCGGAAATATCGTGGCAGAGCAGGAGGTCAAGATCTTTTCGAAAGTACAGGACCGTATCCTGAAGTTTGAAAAGGACGAAGGCGATTATGTCCGTAAGGGTGAGGTCCTGGTAAGAATAGAAGGGACTCAATTGGAGCAGACGGTTATCCAGGCTAAAGCAGCGCTGGTGAGCGCAAATGCTCAGTTGGCCAATCTCGAAGCCGAATTTGAACGTGCGAAGAGATTATTCGATGAAGAAGCGATGAGCCAACAACAATTCGATGCCATTAAGACGCAATATGAAGCAACTCAGGCATTAGCCAAACAGGCAGAGTCCAGTCTGAAGCAGGCCACGACGAGGTTAGCTGACGCGTCTATCGAATCGCCTATCGCAGGCATCGTCGGGATCCGCAATTACGATCAGGGCGACATGGCAACCGGTCCTTTGCCGTTGTTAACCATCGTTCAGATGGAACAGGTGAAAGTAGAGGTCAATGTTCCTGAACAGGATCTCGGACAACTGAAACCAGGGCTTTGCGCCGATTTGAAGGTGTTAAGCTACCCTGATAACGAGTTCAAGGGAGTCATCGATAAAATTCGGCCGGTATTGGATCCCATCTCACGCATGGGAAAGGTCGAGATCCTTGTCGATAATCGCGATTACCGTTTGAAACCGGGCATGTTCGCCGCGGTGAGTATTTGTATAAACACGATTGAAAACGTCTTGATCATCCCAAAGTATGCCATCATTGAAAAGACGGAGTTACAGCGAGTCGATGGTATCGAGGAAACCGTGGTGAACTCACAGGTTTTTGTCGAAGAGAACGGTTTAGCACGTCTGAAGGACATCAAGGTCGGGTACAAGAACGGAGTGGTCGCTGTGGTGGACTCAGGTTTGAACGTTGGTGAGAACCTCGTCGTTGTTGGTCAACAAAGTCTCAAAGATAGTACAGCCGTTAAGGTCTTGAATAATACATTATAATATTCCAGAGTATAATCGGAGAATAAATAAATGAAAATTACCACTATAGCCATTAAAAGAGGCATTACCTTTTTTATGATATATATTATTGTGATCGGATTCGGATTATTTTCGCTGGCGCGATTAAAGATTGATCTATTTCCGGATCTGACGTTTCCCGTCATCGCGGTTATAACCCAATATACCGGAGTTAATCCGTATGATATCGAAACGACAGTCACTCGTCCCTTAGAAGAGACGGTATCGTCGGTAGAGAATGTTACTAAAGTGAGTTCATCATCAAGTCAAGGCATCTCCCTCGTCATTTTGGAGTTCGACTGGGGCACGGATATGGATCAGGCGGAAATTAATACGCGCAAGAATATCGATCTTATTCGTGATTATCTGCCTGAAGATGCCACGGATCCTCTGGTCTTTGCATTTGATCCGTCGTTGCAGCCCATCATGTTTTTGTCGGTCAATTCAGATCAGTACGGTCTGGCTGAGTTGCGTCGCATAGCCGAGAACGATATTGAGCCGCGTCTCGAGCGTATCCCCGGAGTAGCCAATGCCTCCACGTATGGGGGACTGGAAAGGGAAATCAAAGTGTTAGTCGATCCGAATCGCTTACAGGCGCATGGATTTTCTATCGATCAGGTCGTCAATGCGCTACGTATGAACAGTATGCAAATCCCCGCCGGGTGGATAACAGATAAAAAGTTGGAGTTTTCGATTCAGACCGCGGGTGAATTTCAGAACATTGATCAGATAAGAAATACCGCATTAGCCAGTATAAATGGCACTCAAATCCGTGTTCGCGATGTCGCTGAGGTAGTAGATGGATTTAAAGAACAGCGGCAGCGACAGTATATGAACGAGACTCAGAGTGTGATGATCTTCCTTAACAAACAATCCGATGCGAATACAGTGCAGGTATGCAATGGCGTCAATAAGCAGCTGAGTAATATTACGGATGTTCTACCGAGTGGAGTGGACATCGATGTTTTCTGGGATCAATCCACGTTTATCAAAAAATCGGTGTCGAATCTGAGCTCTACAGCAATTGAAGCGATGATACTCGCATTTCTGGTCCTGTTATTTTTTCTGCTCAACGTGAGGAGTTCGATCATCGTAGCGATCTCCATCCCCACATCACTCGTGGTGACGTTTGTAATATTAGATCAGGCAGGTCTTACCTTGAACTTGATCTCGATGGCTGGACTCGCTCTCGCTGTGGGATTGCTCGTCGATAATTCCATCGTTGTGCTCGAAAATATTTTTCGCAGGAGGCAGCTTGGTGATGACATGCGGACAGCTGCAGAAAGGGGTGGGTCAGAGGTGTCTATGGCGATCACGGCTTCCACATTAACGACACTTTCGGTTTTCCTGCCTGTACTTTTCGTGCCAGGAATCGCTGGTGAACTATTTAATGATATGGTCATCACGATCTGTTTTTCATTGTTGGCTTCACTGGCCGTCGCTTTGACTCTGGTTCCATTGCTATCCTCAAGGTTTTTAGAGATTGACAGCGGTTCCAGGAAAAACAATGTGTTCACCAGGATAGGTAAGGGCATTCAAAAGATGCTCGACGCGCTCAATCGGCATTATAATACCTTCTTACGGTGGTCTATTCGACATAAAGGTTCAGTGCTTATCGCCGTGTTTATCATGTTTCTAGTGTCTGTCGCAATCCTGTTCACCCGTGGGGGTGATTTTTTCCCTGATTCTGATCAGGAATTTATCGCAATGACGATCAAACGAGCACCCGGGACAAATCTCGATGAAATGGAATCCACGGTTAAAAGAATAGCTGCTATGATTAAAGAAGAAGTGCCGGAGATGAAAGACATGATGTACAACTTCGGACAGGGGGAAGGTGTCGGCGCTCTATTCGGTGGTTCCGGGTCCCACATGGGTGAGATAAACATACGTTTGAAAGGAATCAATGAGAGAAACCGCAGTCAAATGGAGATCGAGGATGTCTTGCTGGAACGATTCGATGAATTTGCTGGTACGGAAATTACATTCCAGGAAGGTGGAATGGGAGCGATGTTCGGTGAAGGAGATATCGTCGTTCAAATCTTCGGCCATGATCTGTCACAATCGCAGCAGATCGCCGAAGAGATTCGAGAGGGCATCGAAAAAATTCCGGGGACATCTCAGGTTCGTCTGGGTGTAGATGAGGCCATACCGGAACTCAAGATCGAGTTGGATCGTGATCGGATATCAGATTTGGGTTTATCCTCCTTTATGGTCGCGCAAACGATAAGCTCGAACATACTTGGCACTGTCGCCACCACCTATCGTGAAGGTGGTGATGAATACGACATACGTGTCCAGTTAAAAGAGGAATATCGCACAAATTCCAGAGATCTCGAAGATATTTTGATCTTTGCACCCAATGGAGCCCGCGTTCCTCTGAGAGCCATCGCAAAAGTACAGTCCAGCACCGCACCGCAAGAAATCAATCGAGAAGATCAGGAACGCCTGGTGACGGTATCGATGATGGTTACCGGTCGAGATCTGCGAAGTGTGACAACGGACGTACAGAACTATCTCAAACGTATCGTCTTACCCAACGAATACCGACTCGAGATCTCCGGTGTGGCAGAGGAACAGCAGGAATCGTTTATGTATCTCGGCATCGCGATGTTAGTCGCTATCCTCCTCACCTATATGGTGATGGCGGCGCAATTCGAGTCGCTGCTCGATCCGTTCATCATCATATTTACGATTCCATTATCCTTCATCGGAGTGGCCCTGTCGCTCTTGCTGACCGGAACGACTCTTACCGTCATGGCGATCGTCGGTATCATCATGCTCGTCGGTATCGTCGTGAATAATGGGATCGTCCTGGTCGATTACATGAATCAATTGCGAGAAGAAGGAGTAGAGCTGGTTGACGCTGCTATCGAAGGTGGTAGGACACGATTACGGCCCGTATTGATGACCGCTCTCACCACCATTCTGGCCATGATCCCGCTCGCACTGGGTCTTGGCGAAAGTGGTGAGAACTGGGCACCTATGGCTCGATCGGTTATCGGTGGACTAACCGCAGCGACGTTCCTGACCCTTATCATTATCCCTATCCTGTATATTCTGTTTGAACGAATCTCGTTACGGGTGAAGGAGAAGCGGCAGGCCAGACGATATGCTAAAATTGAACTGGAATCAGCGTCGAATTAAACTCGAACCAGAGACATCTGCTCAAGGTTCGGATGTTTTGAATGTTCAGAGAAATAATCTGGAGCTAGTTAGCAGCCTGGCAAATAAATGATAGGATCGCTTATGGTAAAATGGATCTTTTTCGATGTGGGAAATGTTATTTTAAACGATGATCCGGTGATGGCAGAAATATATCGGCAGTTACATGGATTTATTATTGAGAAAAATAAATCAGTCACCATGGACCAATTATTAGCCGAAAGAGAGCATTTGCTTCTTAATGACCGTGATTGTCGCCAACACATAACCTTAATGAAAAAGTATCTCAACGGTGATGGGTACTCGAAATACAACATCATCTGGGAAGATCTGGGACGACGATGGAGTGAATTGAGCCCTTTGATGACGGGCGTCGTTCCGGTGCTTGAACAATTACATCGCGATTATAAACTCGGTCTGATCGCGAATCAACCTCGACAGGTCGTCGGCGTTTTAGACGATTATAAAATATCACACTATTTTTCTGTGAAAGCACTGAGTGAAATTGCGGGCATGAAAAAGCCGGACATCCGTTTCTTTAAATACGCGCTCTTGAATGCTCATTGTAGCCCGGATGAAGCAGTGATGATCGGGGATCGTATCGACTATGATATATCCCCGGCCAAGTCGATCGGGATGAGGACCATCTGGCTGAAGTTATCGATCGATTCCAAAGGATTCATCCCCGCCACCGATCATGAGGCGAAGTTTCTTAAGAGTTTAACTCGTGCGAGTACAAATCATCTGGAACCGCGCTTCGAGAGTGAAACGCCCGATTACATCGCGGGTTCTTTTGAAGATATCGTGTCTGACATTAAGATGATCGATCTGGAAGAGTAATCAATAAGACATACGGACCGATAACCTGGCCTCAAAAAGAGTTATCGGTCTGATCGTTTATTTTCATCATTGAAAAGGACTAATCGATGGACGCCGATGGTCAAGAAATAAAGCAAATCGTCAGGGATTACCTGGCAGAGTATCCGCACGTTCTTCAAAGTGTCGTTTCGTTTCTTGATCGACACCGAAATTTGGAGAAAGTGGTCCCGGATCTGTTACGATTATACATTGCCACAGTGAAATGTTTCGATGGTGGCCATAGATTATACATCTGTGGAAACGGTGGAAGTTTCGCCGATGCGTTGCACATATCGGGCGAATTGATGAAAGCCTTTGTGAAGATGCGAGGATTAACGGCCGAGGAGCGTGAAAAATTTGCAAAATTACGCTATGGTAAGGAACTGGCTGATCATTTACAGCATGGTTTTCCGGTAATGGTTCTGGGAGCAAACCTATCGCTCTTAACTGCCCTGGAGAATGATATTCCCTTGCGCTACATTGGTTTTGCTCAGGAGCTTTACGCTCACGCCAGCCCCGGTGATATTCTTCTCGGCATCAGCACCAGCGGCAATGCGAGGAATGTGAATTACGCTGTCACCGTTGCCAGAGCGAAGGATTTAACGACAGCCTGCCTGACCGGGGAGATTGGTGGGGAATTGGCGAAAAACGTCGATATCGCTATAAAAGCGCCAGCCTTCATGACGAACGAAATTCAAGAGTTACATTTGCCCATTTATCACACCTATTGTGAAATGATAGAAGCCCACTATTTTGGAAAACCATAAGACAGATACGATATGGACGATAAAATAAAATCAAGAGAGGCGCTGGCAGTCCTTTGTAAAAAGTTCAGGCAAGAGGGCAAGAAGATCGGTTTTACTTCAGGTGCGTTCGATATTCTGCATGCCGGGCATATCGATTATCTCGAAAAGGCCAGGCAAGATGTCGATATACTCATTGTCGCCGTCAATTCCGATGCATCGGTCAAGCGCTACAAGGGTGAAAATCGACCTATTATTCCACAGCAGCACAGAATTCGTCTGATCGCTGCCCTGGAAGTCGTGGATTACGCCTTTTTATTCGATGAACGCCGAAATGAACGCAATATCCAGGAACTTCAGCCACATATTTATTTCAAAGCCGGTGATTACTCCCCCGACAAATTGACCTCCAAAGGGGTCATCGAAAGTCTCGGAGGCCAGGTGAAGTTAATACCGGTGCAGGTCGATATTTCGACATCGCAAATTATCGAAAAGATCTCAGGATCCGTTAACAGCGTTGTTCATTACGTGGAGGAAATAGAGGACGTGGGACATTTTGAACGCAGATCCACCAAGGCGTCGCCCGTGGTTTTCCTTGATCGAGATGGTACAATCAATATAGAAAAGGGCTTCTTAAGTGCTCCGGATGAATTTCAATTTCTCCCTAATGCCATCGATGGAATGCGAATGATAAAAAATATGGGATATCGTCTGGTGATCGTGACCAATCAGGGAGGCATCGGTCTGGGATATTTTACGAAACAGGATTTTTACAGAGTCAACAGCGTCATGTTGAATAAACTGCATCAGAACGATATCCTAATCGATAAGATCTATTTTTGCCCTCATAGTCTCGCCGAAGAATGTGATTGTCGTAAACCTAAAATAGGTCTGATCAAACGCGCCAATGAAGAAATGAATATCGATCTGACGCATAGTTATTTTATAGGCGACAGATTAACCGATGTGGAGACAGGCCGCAACGCAAATTTAAAGACGATACTGATAAAAACAGATCTTTACGACGCATCTGAAATTGAGGCAGCTAAGGCCGATTATATCGTATCTGATTTGTTGGAAGCTGCGCAGGTGATTTTAAAGCAAGAGAGAGCGTAAGATAAATTTATGTTATGAAGACATTGAGCTACCCCGATCTCACCCAAATCAACAAGTTGTTCCCACTCGATACCTTAATAGAGCGGATCAATCCGCTTCGTGAACAGGGTGCGAAAGTCGTCTGGACGAGCGGTTGTTTTGATATTCTGCATGCGGGCCATGTCATCTACCTTAAATTCGCTAAAAACACAGGGGATATACTGATCGTCGGATTAAACAGAGATGCGTCGGTTCAATCCCTCAAAGGGAACGATCGACCGCTGATGTCCCAGGTCGAACGAGCCCTGGTTTTAGACTCCATCGTTTACATCGATTATCTCATCGTTTTCCATGAACCAAGACCGCTTGATATATTGAGTCGGTTAAAGCCCGACATATATGTGAAAGGGGGAGATTATACCATCGATACGATTGACCAGGAAGAACGCCACATTGTCGAAATGAACGGCGGTAAGATTGTCATCGCACCCTGTCTGGAGAAAATATCAACGTCAAGGCTTATTGAGAAAATCATAAGCACAACAGTTAAATCTGCAACTAGTATCCGGAATTTGAATAAGGATTAATATATGAACAGGATTCAATTCGCACTTCTCTTTCTATATCTGATAATCGTTTCATTCAGTTACTATCTAAAATTTCTGAACTTGAAGTATCTCAAAAAACATGGGGCGACTATTCCGCCTGAATTTGATGGATATATCGATGCCGGGCTGCTGAAAAAGACACGCGACTACACCGTCGAACACAGTCGTTTCGGATACATCTCTTCCATCTTCGATAATGTGATCCTGTTATTATTTATCTTCGGTGGACTGCTGGATATGTATAACACGTGGATTCATGGATTTACGATTTGCTTCATATTAAAAGGACTCGTTTATTTTATCCTGTTAAGTTTTATATCCACAATACTCGATATCCCGTTCGATCTTTATGAAACATTCAAGATCGAAAACAAATACGGTTTTAACACGAAGACATTTAAACTATGGCTCATCGATTTGCTTAAATCGTTCATCATCTCTGTGATCCTGATGGGCATTATCGGTTCCATCGGTTTGTGGTTGATCCAGAGTTTCCCGGATAGTTGGTGGCTCTGGGTATGGGCATTTTTCCTGATCTTCAGCCTGTTTTTAATGTATATCTCCCCGTACGTCATCGAACCTCTGTTCAATAAATTTACCCCCATCACCGAAGAAGAGGGGTTGGAGGACAAAATCAAGAACGTCATGGAAAAAGCAGGATTAAAGGTGAGTCGCGTTTTCAAGATCGATGCATCGAAACGGAGCAGGCATACGAACGCATATTTTACGGGTATCGGCAAAGTAAAACGCATTGTCTTGTTTGATACGTTATTACAGAAGATGAATCATGATGAGATTATCTCGGTATTGGCTCATGAAGCCGGTCATTGGAAGAAGAAACATATCCTGAAGACGATCATTATATCGGAACTGATAGGCTTTGCCGGTATATATCTGGCATTTCGGATCTTAAAATCAGATATCCTGATAGAAACATTCCAAATTTCAGATTCAACATTTTTCGTAAAAATTATGTTACTGAGTTTTGTCTTAGGAATTGTATCATTCCCCTTCACACCGCTCAGTGCCTATATTTCCAGAAAACATGAACGTGAGGCCGATCGATTCGCGTGTGAGTTAATTGGTGATCCTGAGCCGCTTGCCAGTGCACTAATTAAATTATCAAAGGATAATTTGTCGAATCTGCATCCGCATCCCTTTTTCGCTAAATTTTATTATTCACACCCGCCCGTGGTGGAACGGATTCGTAGCTTACGAGCCTGGAAAGGCAGGACAGATTAACTGTGAAGGAGATGAGCAATGCCGCTGCGTACCAGCTGATCGGATACTAATTCAATTTTCGCATGTCCGATGCGATCCAATAACACGAAATGGAGTCCTGATTCCTGTTGTTTTTTGTCATGTCTAACCCGTTGCATCAGCATGTCCTCAGTCAGATCGTCAGGCAGAGGGGGCTTGTCAATCAATGCGAGCACCCGGAGGATACGCTCGAATTCATGACGTTGCAGGTAGTTCAACCGATGTGCCACATAGGATGCGGATAGCATTCCATACAATATTGACTCCCCGTGATTGAGATAATCATAACCTGTCGCCGCTTCCAGTGCATGTCCGATCGTATGCCCGAAATTTAAAATACGTCTGATACCGCTCTCCTGCTCGTCTTGCTCGACGATGTCTGCTTTGATAGAGCAACACTGATAGATAATTTTTTCGATCCAACGTTGATTGTCTGATTCATAAAGATCATACAAATGTGCCTCGAGTTCCACGAATAGATCAATGTCTTTAATAAGTCCGTATTTTATTACCTCTCCAAGACCACATGTGATCTCACGTTGGTTCAGCGTGCTGAGCACGGCAGGATCGATAAGCACGAACAGGGGGTGATAAAACGCACCGATGACGTTTTTGCTAAGCTCATGATTGATTCCAACCTTGCCGCCGACACTGCTATCGACCTGCGCGAGCAGGGTCGTCGGAATTTGAACATAACGTACGCCTCTCATGAAGGTCGCCGCAACGAATCCTGCAATATCACCGACCACGCCGCCGCCCAGTGCAATGATCGTGACGTCGCGTTTGCAGTTGTTCTCTAACATCCAGGAATAAATCTGTTCAACCGTGATACTAAATTTAGAGCGTTCACCGTTTGGAAAAGAATAGATAGAGACCTCGTAGTGGTCAGCGCTTAACTGTTCTAATAATCGATTCCCATAGAGACCTTCCACAATATCGTCGGTGATGATAATTATACGGTTTTCGATTCCGTGAGTAGTGAGCAGAGGAGATAGTTTCGTGGTTGAATTGCTCCCGATATAGACGGGATAGCTTTTCGTCTTTAGATTAACGGATCGTTGGAATTTTATAGGTTGAGATTTCATGAATTATGTGTTCAATCAAAAGATTAATATTTTTATATCGATCTCCGGGTATGACAATGTGCGCGCGCTCATAATATTTTGATCGTTCGTTCATCATGCTCATGATCTGTTCGAGCAATTTGGATTGAGGGATATTGCTTAAAAGCGGTCTGCTATCACAATCAGCCAGCCGTTTGAAAAGCGTTTTTACTCGCCATTTGAGGTAAATCGACAGACCCGAATTGAAAATGACAGAACGGTTTTGTTCCGATAAAATAGCTCCTCCACCTAATGATATGATGGATGGGGGAAGCGCGACGATAGACCCAATGACCTGTGTTTCGATTTCTCTGAATTTACTTTCTCCCCATTTCTCAAATATATCCGGTATTGAGAGATTTGTTTTCTCAGAAATGATTACGTCTGTATCGATAAACTGAACATTAAATTTAACCGCAAGATCTTTACCAATTGTTGTCTTGCCGCATCCCATAAAGCCGATTAAAAAGATGTGGGTTTGTAGTTGCATGATGATCTGTTTTAGTTATTTTTCACGAGTTATTATCTAATAATTTACTCATCAATTCGGATTTTGTTCGTTTTATCAGCGATTTTTGGAACGGTAATTCATGATTTAACCAAATTTTTAACGACTCCAGCCCCTGGTGTATCAGCATATCGAGTCCATTTAAATAGCTGACCCCGGCTTGAATAGCGATTTTGATCAGATCCGTTGTCGGTGGGGTATAAACGACATCGTATACGAAAATTCCCTGATGCAGATCCTCCGGTCGCAGCGGCAGTCTTTCATCAGAGTCGGGTTCCATTCCAGACGATGTCGCGTTGATGAGTAGACTGGCTTGTGATAATTCCGATTTTAGTATCGGATCAGCCAGTGCATAAGCTTTAAGTACGGTATGAGGAAACTTCCCTGAGAACTCCGTTCTCAATTTCTCCGCTTTCTCTGGTGTGCGGTTAAAGATGACGATCTGCTGGGAACCAGCGTTGATGCAGGCGGTCAAGATGGAACGTGCTGCACCTCCTGCTCCGATGATTACTGTCTTTTCTCCATACATTGAAACCGGCAGACTCGCTTCGAAGCCGCTCATATCCGTGTTATAACCTATCAGTTTCCCATTTCTTCTAAGGATACAATTCACAGCTCCTATCGTTTGCGCCTCTTTACTCACAGCATCAAGAAAAGGGATGACACTCTCTTTATGTGGAATTGTGACGTTGATCCCCAGATAATCGCTGTCCCTGAGATTTTGCAGAAATTCCTTTAAATCGTTCGGTTTAACCAGAATGGCGTTGTAATCAGCATCAATGCGATAATAATCATAGAACGATGAATGCATCAGAGGCGACAGCGAATGCGCCACGGGATCTCCTATAATGGCAAATTTTAGCATATCATTCCTATTTCTTGTTATACAATAGTCGTATAATAATTCGAATTCTGAATGATCGAATCCATCACCTGAAAGAATTCGGGCATAGATATCGATATACATTCAGCATCGTGAATCGTGGTCACGCCAGACGCTATGAGTGCCGCAACCGAAAACGCCATGGCGATACGATGATCATGATATGAATCGATATGGGCACCTTTTAATTGTTGTATCCCATAGATGATAAAACCATCGTCCAACTCATTAATCTCGACTCCCATTTGTTTCAAATTATGCGATATAGCTCTCAAACGATCGCTCTCTTTAAATCGCAGCTCTTTCGCACCGGTGACTGTGGTAACTCCTTTAGCCTGCGAAGCGATAATGGCGAAAATGGGCAGTTCATCGATGAGGGAGGGAATAGTTTCCGCCGTCAGGGTGATGCTTCGCAAGGGGGAGGTTCGGACAGTGATATCTCCAAAAGGCTCCTGTTGATTACTGATGACAGGATTGATAACGATCTGGGCGCCCATCTTTTGCAGCACTCTGATGAATCCAAGACGCGTCGGATTGAGTCCCACATTTCTGATGGTCACCGTTGAGTTCGGAGTAAGTAGCGCCGCGGCGAGGAAAAATGAGGCCGAGGAGACATCACCAGGAACCGCAATATCATTTGCTAACAGTTGTTGATCGCCCTTGATCGAGATGCGATGAGCTTCGACGTCGATTTTAACGTTGAAATCTGCTAACATGAGTTCTGTATGATTTCGTGTCGCGGCATTTTCATGGATCGTTGTCACTCCTCTGGCATATAACGCCGCCATCAGCAGACAGGATTTTACCTGTGCGCTGGCGATGGGCATGGTATAGGTCGTTGAAAAGATCGGAGATCCGTGAATATTCAGCGGTGCGAAATTCCCCGTTGTCGCCTTAATCGACGCACCCATGCGAGATAAGGGTTCTAAAATGCGTTTCATCGGCCGTTTCCGTAGTGATTCATCACCCGTCAATATCGCATCAAAATCCTGCCCCACGAGTAATCCAGTCAGCAGCCGCATGGTAGTACCTGAATTCCCTGCATCCAGGGGTCGTAACGGTCTTTGGAATCCGCGAAGACCCACTCCGTGGACCATGGTTACCCCTTCCTGTCTCACGATCTTAATCCCTAATTGTTTGAGACATCGTTCCGTACTGCTCACATCTTCGCTGGTTGATAAATTAGTGATATGTGTTACACTCTGAGCGATTGCGCCAAACATCAACGCCCGATGAGAGATCGATTTATCACCGTTCATCGATATGATACCGGATAAATTAAAACATGGTGATAATGAAATGTTCATTCATATTCCCTGATTTAATCACGTGCATAACATGAATAACCGATATGACGGATGATACCAATTGCCCAGTCTCTATCGGAGCTGCTCGAAAATGACATGCGGAATGTTCCGCCTTCACCTTCACGCACTTTTAATACCTCGATGTCCTTGATGTTGATGCCTTCGTTCGCCAGCGCGGTGCTGATTTCGGCAATGACGCCCGGCTTGTCCTGCACGCCAATCGAGACATCGTAAGCAGGTTTCAGAAATCCTCTGGTGTCGCGCGGAATAGAGAGGCGTGTCACGTTCGAGTTTTCAAAATCAGGCTCGAGTTTATCGTTCAGCACATGCTCTTTCACTCTCTTTAATTCATCGATGAACTGATCGATAAAGAAAGCGATTTGTTCTTTGTTGGTTCCGCAGATGTCTTTCCAAACAGAGTAAGGGCTGGATGCGATACGGGTCATATCACGGAATCCTCCTGCAGCGAGTCGGATGTAGTTCATGTTTTCCTGTTGCAGTCTTGATATTAGATTGGTCAAAGCGATCGCGGCCATCTGCGGCAAATGACTCACGGCAGCAGCAATCTTATCGTGCAGTTCCGGTGAGAGTAACAATACTTTTGCACCAATCGATTCCAGAATTGTTCCGATGTCCCTGATTTTCTGGTCAGGAATTTTTTGAAATGGAGTCAACACCCATACGATGTTTTCAAACAGATAGGCATCCGCCGCTTCGATGCCTCGGGTTTCAGCGCCGGCCATTGGGTGAGTCCCCAGAAAATAAACCGATGCATCGTTAAAATATTGATTCGCTGCATTGACGATTTGACCCTTTGTGCTGCCGACGTCGCAGACCACTGTCCCTGGTCGTATCCATTTCGTTATCGTTTTCAGGTAGTCGAGAATGGTGTAAATGGGTGTGCAGAGGAAGACCAGGTCACAGTCTCGTAAGGCTGTTTCGCTATCCTCCGGTGTAAATCCCTGATCTATGATGCCGCGTTCCATGGCGTGGTGAACCACGGAAAATTCATCGATTCCGTAGATTCTATCGTATTCTTTTTTATTGGATAATGCAAGTCCCAGCGATCCTCCGATGAGACCCAGTCCGATGATTGTTATTTTCGATACATCGCTCATGTCTACACCGACCTTCCGATAGCCCATGAGATAATTTTTAACTCCTCCATGAGCATTTTAAATTGATTCGGGAGCAAAGATTGCGGCCCATCCGAGAGAGCGGCGGCGGGATTGTTGTGGACCTCGATCATCAGGCCGTCGGCACCGGCTGCAACTGCGGCTCTGGCCATCGGTGCCACATGATCGCGTATCCCTGTCCCATGACTCGGATCGGCGATAATCGGGAGATGGCTTAGTTTTTTGACTACAGGGATCGCGGAGATATCCATCGTGTTTCGAGTGTAATTCTCGAAGGTCCTTATGCCGCGCTCGCACAGGATAACATTATAATTTCCACCCGACATCAGGTACTCGGCTGCCATCAACAATTCTTCGATGGTCGCAGCCATGCCACGTTTTAACAGCACGGGTTTTCTGATCTTACTCAATTCCCGTAACAACCAGAAGTTTTGCATGTTCCTCGCACCGACCTGATAGATATCCACATATTGATCCATCAGCTCAATATGAGAGGCTTCTAAAATTTCAGAGACGACAGGTAATTCGTATTGTTTACCCGCGGCGTGCAGTAATTTTAAACCCTGTTCTCCCAATCCCTGAAATGAATAGGGTGATGATCGGGGTTTAAAAGCTCCGCCTCTCAATATCGATGCGCCCGCTTCCTTAATTAACTTCGCTATTTCCGTGACCTGATCTTCGGATTCCACAGCGCAGGGCCCAGCAATGATGATCACTTTTTCAGCACCGATCCTGATATCTCCGATCTCGACTACGCTGGAATCTTCATGAAAATTGCGACTCGCTAATTTGTACGGTTCAATAATGCGCACCACATTGAGAACACCGGCCATATACTTGATGACGATATCATCGACCTTGGAGGTGTCCCCGATAGCACCGATGATCGTTCTGGCTTCACCATCGCTTCGATGTACCTTTAATCCCAAATCAACTAACTTATCAGCGACAGCCTTAATTTGCGCCTCTGAGGCGTCATTCTTCATTACGATAATCATATTGCTCCCCTAAATGATTTTGTACTTCACGGCACGAACTCATAATTGTTTTAAATATCGTTCTCAGCTGCAGATCTTTTAGAGGCCCATTGTTTGCCGAAGTGATATTTTCCAGCACAATCAGTTCCCGCGCCATGTCGTGAATCGGCATCCGATGAAGCAATTTGATTTTACCGATCCGCAGGGCAAGGTCTGCTCTTTTGTTCAATAACACGACCAATTCTCTGTCGATTTCGTTGATCGCTTCCCTTAAATTTTCTAACTCCATGGCAGTGACCTCAAAAAAAAACCCGCTTTCTCAGGCAGCGGGTTCATTTACTTTATTTAGAATGCTTTATCTAACGTTAGTCCGAACTCCTGCTGCGTAACGCGGATAGAAAATAATAATAATAGAATATTGTATAGGTTATGCTGAGGATATGCATCGTGAATTTACCCCTGGTTAGCGTAAAGACCATAACACGATGACTATAATATAATAAACATCATGAACTTTGTCAATGTTTTTTTTCATCTTAAGTGATGATTTTGTTTAACGATCACCATGCTTAAATCGTCGTGCGGTTTCGCAGAACCGGCGAACGATTGTATCGACTGGATAATTTTCCTCATCATGTCGGAAGCGGTCTCGTCTTTTAATTGCTTTACTTTTAATTGCAAACGTTCTTCTCCGAATTCTTCTTGACTCGTGTTTTGCGCTTCGACGATACCGTCAGTATAGAAAAGAAGTATATCAGCAGGCTGTATTTTGATTTGAATTTCTTCGATATTCCTGGTAAATAGATCACCCTTTTCAAGCCCTACACCGATACCGTGTGGTTCGATTAATCTGACCTCGTCTTCATCGTATACATAATGAATGAGCGGACAATGTCCTGCTCTGGAGAATTTGAGAGTATTCGTCTTCGTATCCAGTATCCCGTAGCTCAATGTAATAAACATGTCAGGATCAAGATTTTCATAGATAATCTTGTTCGTCCTGATCAGGATCTCCATCGGTGATTCATAGATGTGCGATAGCGATTCGATGACACCTTTAATCTCAGCCATATGAAAAGCTGCTTCCGGTCCTTTGCCGGAGACATCCCCAATGACAATTCCTAGTTTATCCTTCGATAGCTGAAAGAAATCGTAATAATCTCCACCGACTTCATTAGCGGTCACGCAGATTGCTTCGATTTGATAATTGGAAAGACGGGGCATGGATTTCGGGAGTAATTTCATCTGCGCATCATGTGCAATTTTTAGTTCTTGCTCCAGCCGCTCTTTCTCGATCGATTCGCGGACAAGTCTGGCGTTTTCCAAAGCGATGGCCGCTTGATCGGCGAACGCCTGCAGTGTATCCACGTGCTCATCAGCGAACCCGTATTGTTCATATTTGACCGCAAATAAAATTCCTAATAACTTCTCATACGATATGAGAGGGACCGCAACGAGTGAAGCAATATTGCTATCGAGAGTTCGGAATACAGCTGCTTTTTCGTCTTTACTTATGTCGTTGATCAGAATATGCCGCTTGTTTTTTATAATCCATAATGCGATTTGATCGTTCTCCGTCGCCTTCAAAATATCCCGATCTGAGTCAGGTATGCGATTCGAAGAGACAATCTCAAGCTTCCCTGTTTCATGGTCGATCAATTCTAACCAGTTCGCATCGGCATCAATGACGCTTAATGATTGCTGAGTGATCTGATCGACGACCTTATCAGGATTAAATTCCATTGATATCGAACGGCTCAACTGGTGATATGTACTGATCTCCCTGGTCTTTTTATCATACAAGCCCGCAGTAGGCAGGTGAAACAATAAAATGAGCTCAGCAATGACCAAATAAATAAAAATAAACAGTGAGGTTTGCATCGTTAAGATTCCCAGAGAAGGACTGTAGGCTGCGATCACCTGATTTAAGGGGATGTTAACGAGACCGTAAGAGATCGGTACAAGCAGAAATCCGGCAAAAAACAGAGCGATCTTTTGGCTGCGGTTAAAAAAATAGATCCAGGAATTGCGAGATGAATTGATGACAAACGATACGATCAGGCTGATTAATAAAATCGCACCGATCGGACCGCCTGCAGATAATGAAACGGGTTTCGATCCGGCAACGCTGATCCCTTGCAGATAAAGAAATTGGCCTGCCATGATGATGATCGTAAATAGAAAATTTCGATGCGTTGTTTTCCTGCGCTTGATATAAATCAGGTAACCTAACAAGTGCAAAGCGATGATGCATAAGAAAGTCACGCTGAGCGATGTCAGTGTCGAATAGATCAGTACATTTAAAGATGAAAAATATCCCGTGGTTCCTGTTTGTCCCATCTCAAATCCGCTTAAGAGGACTATTTTGGGTAAAAAATATCCGATGTAAAGCCCCACAATGGTCACGGCTAACAGTTTGACCTTTGCCAGGATCGTTTTCCCCCTCAGCCATCTCGTCTGGTATATCATGAATATCACACACAGAATGCCAAGCACGATGAGAAGCTCTCTGATGTATGGAACCATCATGATCACGCTGCGACGCAGAAACGAGATGATATCAATCACCAGTACGAGCGACAGCGCTGCTATCGGTATGATATTTAGATATTTTTCTGTGTGTTTAAGTACCATAATGAATTCTGCTTAAGAGGAGCTTTCTGATAGATGAAATTTACTTAGTTAATCGATCCGGAAATGATTACTGATAATGAACCATCATCATTTAGCCAGATGCAGTGCAAAAGCTGCTTGAAATACTTTTAAAAGAAGCGATTTCCATAGTTAACAGCCTCGCATCCTGTGATGACCGTAGTCTAACTTAATATAAATGAATGGCAATCGAATGTCAACAAAATAATCGTTTTCAGGAATATTTATGGTCCATATTCGATGATCACATTCAAATTCTTTATCAGACATTGTCGATGGACTCATTAGGATGGTACACTATCCTGATCGAAGCAATTTAAACTTATCGGAATGAAATTTTGAAAAATTATCATGAATAGGTTTGTTGTCTTTATCCAACAATTGCGGATCACGATCGACAAGTTCGAATGCTTTTTCCCGTGTGAGAAGCAAGAGGTCTTTGTCGACAAGCGGATCGGCGATACGCAGCTCAGGCATACCGTGCTGTTTGGTTCCGAAAAATTCGCCGGGCCCCCTTAATTGCAGATCGTACTCAGCGATCTTAAATCCATCGTTCGTGTCGACCAGCGCGTTCAACCTGGATCGAGCCTCGTGAGTTAAGGGGGGTTTTGCGATTAAAATGCAATGTGCCTGTTCACTGCCCCTGCCGACCCGTCCTCTCAATTGATGAAGCTGTGATAGCCCAAACCGCTCAGCATTTTCGATCACGATCAAATTCGCGTTCGGAATATCCACGCCGACTTCGATAACCGTGGTACTGACCAGTATTTCGATGTCCCTGGACTTGAATCGAGACATGATATCATCTTTTTCCTCGCTCTTCATACGGCCGTGCAACAGGGCTAATTTTAATTGAGAAAAGATGGTCTGTGACATCCGTTCATAGGCCTCGGTGGCTGCCTGGAGGTCCATCTTCTCTGATTCTTCGATCAACGGGAATACGATGTATGCCTGATTCCCAGTGCCGACTTGAGTTTTTACGTATTCGTAAATTTTATCTCGTTTGTCGGCAGTTCTCAGATGAGTTTTGACGGGTCGGCGTCCGGCAGGCATTTGATCGATCACCGAAATATCCAGATCACCGTATGTGGTCAGCGACAGGGTCCGTGGGATCGGCGTCGCGGTCATAACCAGAATATCCGGATAGTGCCCCTTGCTCATGAGGTTCATCCGCTGCATGACGCCGAATCGATGCTGTTCGTCGATCACGATCAGGCCTAAATTTTTAAAAACAACATTTTCCTGTATCAGGGCATGCGTACCGATAACAATGTCGCAGCTGCCGTCTTGAATGCTGTTCAAAATTTCGTTGTGAGCAGTTTTACGTTGAGCACCGATCAATAATTTCGTGTTGACCCCGAGATCTTCCAGCAAATGGTGCGTTGTCAAGTAGTGTTGTTCTGCCAGTATCTCTGTCGGTGCCATCAGAGCGGTCTGAAATCCGTTTTCAATCGCCATCAGCATGGAGACGAGCGCAACGATCGTCTTGCCGGAACCGACATCACCCTGGATGAGCCGATACATCGGATGCGGATTCTTCATATCGATACGTATCTCGCCAAGTACCTTTCTCTGGGCATCGGTAAATTTAAAGGGCAATCGTTCGACAAGCTGTCTCGTTCTCTCACCCACTACCTTGAATTCAATGCCTTTCTGCAACGCTTTTATGGATCGTTTGCGATAAGCCAGCATGAGCTGTAAGTAGAAAAGCTCATCAAATTTCAAGCGTCGCCGTGCGGCTTCTAACTTAGAAAAATTGTGAGGAAAATGGATGTTATTTAGAGCGTTCTGCAGAGAGATAAGATGATTTTCCTGAACCAGGGTATCGGATAGAATTTCTGGAATAGAATCGGAGTGAGTACGAAGTAAATTCTTGATAATTCTGCGGAATCCCCGGCTATCGAGTCCGATTTTCGTCAACGCTTCTGTCGATGCATAGAGGGGAATGATGGCACCGGTATGCAGAAACTTTTCATCGTTACTTTCACCATCTTCATCGGTCAATCGGTCGAATTCAGGATGTATCAGTTGATTGCCATTGAAATAGGTGACTTTCCCACTGACGGCCAGCGTCTCCCCGGTCTTGAATAGTTTCTCCCAATACTGCACTCTGTTGAACCAGACACACATCAAGAAACCTGTATTGTCAGAGAGCAGCAGAACATACCTAGTCTTGCGGCCTTTGACGATATTAGCGGATATCACCTTACCGACAGCGGTGATCGTCTGATCACGCCTGATATGCTGCATTGGCGTGATGTTACTCCGATCGAGATATCGTCTCGGAAAGTAATATAACAAATCCCTAACCGTGTGTACACCGATACCCCGGAGTGCGTTTGCTCTTTTTTCTCCGATCCCCTTCAGATATTGAGGTGAAGAATCCAGAATATGTTGCTGTTTATCATCCACAACGATTAGCTTTTATAAATATCCAGTTTACAGGCTCAAAACATTATTTCTGTTCTGAGCCTTCATCAGTTCTTACCATTTTTTCAACACGGTATATTGAACGGTGACTTCCTTTTCACCATCGACCGGAACATCAAATTCCAGGGTGTAGGCGTCTTTCTTCTTATAGGTGTGCGTCGATTCTTTGACAGTCCAATCGCCCCATAAATGTTCGACGACCAGAATATTCACTTTTTCCGACTTGCGATTTCTCAGTTCGATCTCGATGGTCTCTTCTCTCGCCCTGTCGCTTAAACGTTTCTGATTCAGAACTTTTCGGGTCGCTTTAATGTCGAATGCATTCCCCAGATATATTCGTACTTTTTCATCTTTCGGAGTATGTTCGATCTTGTCTTCGCCGATAAATTCTAACGATTTATCCTTGACATCTTCTTTGTATACTCTGACCTTACCCATTGGTAACGGAATTCCGAGTCCGTTCTCTTTACTGTTTTTGAACTCCAGGGTTACACCGATATCCTCGTTGTATTTACTTTCATCGAATATGTAAATTTTCTTTGCCGAGGCTTTGGCTCCTTCAAACAGGGCGATCTGTTTGGTTTGATTGTCTCTCACCGTTGTGCGTCTCCCTAATTCATAGAGATGATACTCAAAAAATGATCGTTCCTCGAATTGAGGTGCTGCCATTTCTTGCGCGTTGACCATGTACGACTTTCCCATCGCGCGGGGTGAGACTGCTTCTCTCACCAGGTTCACGTCTCCGGCGACTAATTTAAGTTTGGCATTTTTATAGGTGGCACCGGACCTGTTGTCGATGGTGACCCAACTATTCATCTCCAAAGAACGGTCATCATCTTTAACGACAGCCACGTATTCAGCATGCCAATTGATATTGGAAGTAAGATAGCTCAGCTCTAAATTATTATCTCGATCTCGAGAGCTGTTGATCTGCCAGACAAGCGTGGGTTTTGTGATTAAGCCCTCGGGTAACTTGGGGAAGTCCACAGAGATGATCGATTCCTCCGAGAGGATCTTAATCCCACCATCGTTCATCTTGAGCACGATCGTGCCATCTGATGCGCTCAATAACTGACCTTGAAAGAATCCACTCTCCTTGGTTGCTACGGAAATTTCCTCATCAATGTATTTTTTTAATATTTTACTCTTGCTAACGAGGTCGTATTCAAAATTCTGTTCGATCACCTTTACTTCATTGGGTGCGTCGATCGATTTCACATGCACCGATGTCGGATCGATATGAGCGGCGACCTCGGTGAATTCGATCTGGTTCAATCCCTGTGACAGTTTGATGTCGCGTATCTCTTTGACCAGTGCCAGGTCTTCATTGTATATCGTCAACGACATGTCTTGTCCCTGCGCATGGACGTAATTGAGCGCAACGACCAGAAAAAGCAATCCAATAAATTTCATCATCGTTTCTCCTCTATAAAAGAAAGAGCGAATCAACGTAAGTTGCCGCTCTTTCCTATGGTTCATTGATTCATTTATAATCATCATTGTTTAATTATCGATAAGACTTTGCAAATTATTCTTAAACTTAACTAAAATCTCTTTGAAATCGTCTTTCTTTTTCTTTTCGCGATCGATCACATCTTGCGGGGCCTTGGCGAGGAAATCATTGTTCATCAATTTCTTATCCGCCGATTCGATCTGTGCCTCGAGGCGGTCTATTTCTTTGCTCAATCGCGTTCTCTCCAGGTCGATATCGATTAATCCTTCCAGCGGAATAAACAGCTCCATATTACGAATCACCGTGGTCGCTGAAAATTTAGGTTTACTGACAGCGGGTCCGATAACAATTTCATCGATCTGAGCGAGTTTCTGTATATATATTTGACTACTCTCGGCGATTTTTTGTTCTGTCGTCTTAATAACCAATTTCGCTTTCTTATTCGGCGGAACGTTCATTTCACCACGTATGTTTCTGATCGCGCTGATCAGCTCCTGAACTAATAACAACGATTTCTCATTTTCATCGTCAATGAATGATTCTTCATATTCCGGCCACTGCGAAACAATGAGATCAGGTTCATGTTGCATCTTGATATGATGCCAGATCTCTTCGGTGATAAACGGGATGAACGGATGTAAAAGTTTGCTGATCCCTCTCAGTACATATACTCCGATGCAGATCGCAAGGTCACGAGCCGTTTTATCCTCACCATACAATCGTGGTTTAATCAGTTCCAGATACCAATCACAATATTCATGCCAGAAAAAGCCGTAGAGCTTTTCGATGGCTTCGTTCAGCCGAAAGCTCTCGATATTGCCCGTGATATCTAGAACGATGCGGTGGTATCGACTCAAAATCCATCGATCGCTGGACTCTAACGAGGCCAGATCATGCTTGAACGATTCTTTAAACGCGTTCTCGATGTCGTTTTCATTGATACTTAAACGAAGAAAACGGAAGGCGTTCCAGAGCTTGTTGGAAAAGTTACGACCAATTTCGAATTTAGATTCAGAAAGATTTATGTCCTGTCCTTCTGCGGAGAGAATCATCAGCGAAAATCGTACCGCATCGGCACTATATTTTTCTACCATCTCCAGCGGATCGATCCCATTACCCAGGGATTTGCTCATCTTCTGTCCCTGTTCGTCGCGTATGATTCCGTTGAAATACACCTTTCTGAACGGAACCTCATCCATAAACTCGATCCCTGCCATGATCATTCTTGCTACCCAGAAGAAAATGATATCCGCTGCGGTCACAAGCGTATGGGTCGGGTAAAAGTATCTGAGCTCCGGTGTCTTCTCTGGCCAGCCCAGGGTCGAGAACGGCCACAACCATGAGGAAAACCATGTATCCAGCACATCTTCGTCCTGCTTTATATTGCTACTGCCACAGCTATCACAGCGTTGCGGAGCTTCTCGTCGAACCATCATATTATCGCAATCCCTGCAATAATAGACAGGGATACGATGACCCCACCATAGTTGACGCGAGATACACCAATCCCTGATATTTTCCATCCAATTGATATAGACCTTGATCCATTTTGACGGATGAAAAGTGATTTTGCCCTCCTGAACCACTTTCATCGCTGGTTCAGCCAGCGGCTTTATCTTAACAAACCACTGTTTCGATAAATAGGGCTCGACAAGGGTCGAACATCGCTGGCAGTGTGCGATGGCATGTTGATGTTTTTCGGTTTTTTCGAGTAACTTTTGGGATTCTAATTGTTTAACCAGGGCGTCGCGACAGCGAAAGCGATCGTAATCTTTGAACATACCCGCGTTTTCGTTCATGGTGCCGTCGGTGTTCATCACGTTAATCGGTTTCAGATTATGCCTTCTTCCGATTTCAAAGTCGTTCGGATCATGAGCCGGTGTAATCTTCACCGCACCGGTCCCGAACTTGGAATCGACGTATTCGTCCGCGATGATCGGTATCTCTCGTTCTAATATCGGCAGGATCGCTGTTTTACCGACGAGTTTCTTGTATCGGGTATCGTTTGGATTGACAGCGACGGCCACATCACCCAGCATGGTCTCAGGCCTGGTGGTGGCAACCACGATAGACTTTTCCGTATCTTTCACAGGGTATCGAATGTACCACAACTTGCCCTCATGGTCCTCGTGGATGGCTTCCTCATCCGATAGCGCGGTGGTACAACGGGGACACCAGTTGATGATATACTCACCACGATAGATCAATCCCTTCTCATACAGCGAACAAAAGACCTCGATAACGGCACGTGAAAGTTCCTCATCCATGGTGAAACGCTCGCGGGACCAATCGCAGGAACAACCGATTTTTTTTAATTGATCGATGATGATGTTCCCATGCTTCTCTTTCCATTCCCATACGCGTTCGACGAATTTTTCGCGACCGATGTCGTGACGGGTTTTATGCTCCTTCTGCTTTAAGTGACGCTCCACGACGTTTTGTGTGGCGATGCCTGCATGGTCTGTGCCTGGTAACCATAAGGTCTCATACCCTTGCATCCGATGAAAGCGGATAAAAATATCCTGTATTGTGTTGTTGTAAGCATGCCCCATGTGTAGCTTATCTGTTACATTGGGCGGCGGAATGACAATACAATAGGGCAGTTTATCGTTATTGACTTTCGCCTGAAAGTAACCACTATCCAACCAAATTTTGTACCATTTTCTTTCGATCTCTTCGGGTGCATAAATTTTGGGTAACTCTTGCGTATTCATTCGCGAACATGGCTCCATGTTGTCAAGACTGCATATTTTAAGTATTAAATATAAGAAAAAAATCATTTAAACAAAAGAAAATTTTAAATATTAAAAAAAATCTATTTTTACTTGCATTTTAATTTGGCGATAAGTATATTTATAACTTGTATATAAATCAAATAAATAAGGTGATCTCTATACAAGGAGCTCAAAAGTAGCAGGAAATCGGGATGAAAAAATATTTATATTTTGGTCTGTTCATTTTGCTTTCGTTTCTGTGTTGCCATAAAACAGTCTACCGGGATGATCATCTGATCGAAATAAAAAAATTCGACTGGCAACTCGAAAGCGAATTCAATCGTCTTAATATTAAATTCTATTTAAAGGATGTTCCGATAGAAAACTTTGTAAGCACGGTGGTGCGATTGACTATCGATGGCGTTACGATCGAGAATCGTTTTCCCGATCCTACCGTTGTTTTAGATTTGGATACAGATTCCACGCGTAAAGGGGAGAGATGTGTTCGAGAGGAATGGACTCCGGCCGTACAAATTTCCAATAAATCGATTCAAAATATCCGATTATTCATTCAAAAAGAGTAACCTTCAATCGTAAGGAGGCCCATGTGTACAGAAAGATAGCGAGTACAACATTTCTGCTGGTTCTGATGACTTTTTCGGCTGTTGCGGCTGATTTTGATACGTTTTTCATGGATAAGACCATGCGCGTTGATTACTATCATACCGGGATCAAGGGTGAAGAAATCATCAGTTTAGACGCTGTTTACGAAGAGCCTGCATGTGCTCTGTTAGGCAAGCAGCTTTGGTCTGGCAGCAAGGTAAATCTGATCGATACGCTGAATCTTGGTAAGTACCTGCTCAAGGTGATCGATACCAGGACGAATCAGATGATATATTCGCGTGGTTTCTGCAGTATCTTCGGTGAGTGGCAAACAACGGAGGAGGCGGCCAACGGGATTTATAGATCATTTCATGAATCTGTTCTCCTGCCGTATCCGAAGAGACAGGTGCAAGTCATTATTGCCAACAGGGATAAATACAATAAATTTTACGACATATTTTCCACTACGATCGATCCGGAATCAAGGTTTGTGAACAGGGAAAGCCATGTCGGCAATCTGAAATCCGCAAAAATCATGTACAATGGCGATCCTTCGGTCAAGGTGGATATCGTGATCCTGGGCGATGGGTATGCGGAGGCGGAGATGGACAGATTTCGTGAACGAGTTCGGCATTACACCAAATTATTATTCACTGAGGAGCCGTTCAAGTCGCGTAAGAGCGATTTTAACATCTGGTCGGTCGAGGTGCCTTCGATCGATTCCGGCATAGACCAGCCGCGTCAAAATATCTGGAAGAACAATGCCCTGGGTTGTTCCTACAACTCCATGGATTCACCCCGATATGTTTTGACGTACGAAAATGAAGCGATAAGGAATATCGCCTCTGCAGTGCCTTATGATCAAATCTATATTCTGGTGAACTCAAATCGCTACGGTGGCGGCGGTATTTATAATCTTTATTCCACTTGCTATGACAAGGATGAGGGTGAGCAGACCAGTTGGTGGAGCGATTATGTGTTTGTGCACGAATTCGGACACGCCTTTGGGGGACTCGGTGATGAGTACTATACTTCGGATGTCGCTTACTCGGAATTCTATCCTCAGGGAGTCGACCCGTGGGAACCGAATGTGGGGATAGTGGCAAACGGCACGGTGAAATGGGCATCGATGATTAAAAAAGGGATACCTGTTCCTACTCCCTGGCAGAAGTCGCTGTATGATTCATTATCTACCGCCATACATAATCTGGATCGATCGCGTTCTGACTATGCTGACCAGCAGAAACAAATTTCGGAGCAGATGCATGAACTCCTGAGAGATCAGAAATATTGGAACCACGTAGGCGCATTCGAAGGTTCGGGCTATGCATCAGAGGGCTTATATCGTCCATATTTAGATTGTCGTATGTTCTCAAAAAGCCTTACCGGTTTCTGCCCGGTGTGTGCCAAATCGATCGAGACGGTCATCGATTTCTATACCCGTTAGTCCGGATGCATAATTTCATTCATTTTAATGAACTTTAAATCAATTTGACATGTAAAATATAATGTTAATTAGAGCTAATTTCAACATACGTGTCATTTCGTGGAGGATTGGTATGGAAATAAATCGGAAATTATGCGTACTGATCGTTTTTACATTATCGGCTGTTCTCATCAGCGGCTGTGCGTTTCGTTCGGAAATCAATCCGTCTGATTCGTATATCAAGATCAAACCGATCGCACCGTTGGCTGAATATGAACAGCAAAATATGCCTCACAACCTGATCGTAAAAATCGAGAATGTGGCCGATATGAACGATAGCTACAAGAACCGAATTCAATTGTACGTCAATAATTATCGCATCACGCCTGATGAGAGCTATAATTTCAAAGAGGATTACGAGTATAAGATGAAACTTCAACCCGGGGTGTACAAGGTAAAAGCGAAATATTATGCGTACAGCGGATGGAAAGAAGAAGCGTTTACGATAAATACCCGGGAAGATTTGAAGGTTTACCTGGATAAAATAGCGCTTCTGACCATTCGTCTGAAGAAAAATCATTGGGGCGCTCCGGTCGATGATAAAACCTATTTTACTGTTCAGTATGAGCCAATCAATTGACCGATTCGAGCTTTAATTCGCTGATAAGCGAAGTTTGAGTTAGTAATTTTTTGTTTGGTATTCTTAAAAATATTTCCTATCTTACAATTTTATTTAATTGAAGAGCAACGTTATCTGGCAAAGTAGATTATGGGTGTGACTGATCCGACGATAGATTTAGTAATTAATCATATCGATGTTATATTGATACCTGAGACGAATGCGGATGGTTTCGGTAGTCTGCGAACGATTAACCACGGTGCTATCGCCTGTGCTGGTGATGAGATCGTGATGATTGGGACGCATGACGATGTCATGGCGCATGTACCGGAATGCAAGGTAATATCTGCTGCAGGGAAGTTAGTTGCTCCGGGATTCGTCGATGCCCATACGCATCCTGTTTTCTTCGGAACCAGAGAGCAGGAGTTCAAAATGCGAGCGCTGGGTAAGTCCTATCAGGACATAGCGCTGGCAGGAGGGGGGATTCGTTCCAGTGTGAGGAAATTACGTTCGGCGAGCGAAACAGAATTAATTGATCATACAATTCCCCATCTGAAGAATTTTTTACGGCATGGAACAACCACCATCGAAGCGAAAAGTGGTTACGGCCTCAGCGTGGCCGATGAAATAAAAATATTACGAGTTATAAAAAAATTAGATTCCATGCAGCCTTTGGATCTGGTTCCGACATTTCTCGGTGCGCATGAGATCCCCGATGAATATCGTAATGACAGACAAAAATATATCGATCTGATCATCAATGAAATGATCCCCCTGGTGGTGGACGAGAAATTAGCCGAGTTTTGTGATATCTTTTGTGAAGAACATGTGTTTACGATCGAAGAGACGATAAAGATTTTAGGTGCGGCTAAGGATGCGGGACTCCAATTAAAAATTCACTCCGAGCAATTAGCATCGAGCGCTGCTACGAAAATCGCCGCTGAGTTGGGGGTCATCTCTGCCGACCATCTCGATTATGCGTCGGATGATTCGCTACAACAGATGAAGTTACGGGGCGTTACGCCGGTGCTTTTACCGGGAGCCGTGTTCTTCCTGGGTTTAAAAACCTACGCCAATGCCAGAAAAATGATCGATCTGGGTTTACCGGTCGCCCTGGCAACGGATTTTAATCCCGGCAGTTGTATGACTGAATCGTTACCCATCATCATGACCATCGCATGTACCCAGATGAAAATGACACCCGAGGAAAGCTGGGTTGCAGCCACGTTGAATGGTGCGCGTGCCATCGACAGGGATCACCGCATCGGTACGCTAAAAGAGCATTATGTAGCTGATCTGGTCGTGTGGGATATAAAAAATCAAGATTATTTACCCTATCATTTCGGCATCAACCACGTCGTGATGACGATAAAAAAGGGTCAAATTGTATTTCAAAACAAAGCATAACTTCCAGTTAACTCATCGAAGCGTTCTTATCATGAGGAGATTTATGAGAAAGTTAATGATAATGCCTCTCCTTTTTGCACTCCTTCTGGCGTGCAGTGGAGATAAAAAATTACCACTCGGAACGGGTGAAGGGCCTCAGCTATTCGAAAAAATCCTTTATTCTGATGCCTCGCAAGACGCATTTTACACGTTCAAAAACAACACCGGATCGAGTTTGCATTTACTATTGGGGCAAGCTAATGATGAATACAAGGCGAGGCTTCTGCTCTCGTTTGCTACTTTCCCCGATTCAGTGGATCGAGTCGAAAGTGCTAAGATTACCTTGTATTCCTGGGACGTCCTCGGTGATACGGCGTCTGCTCCCTTCAATGCGAATGTATATAGACTACTGTCAGATTGGACCGAGACCAGTATCAAAGAATGGAATGAGGTGACGGCTGATAACATGCCGCTTGGCTCCGCTGAAATTTACCCTGAGATAGGTGATTCCGTCGAGTTTGAACTGCCAGTCGATCTGGTCGAAACCTGGATCGACACATCGAGTGGCGAAGAAAATTTCGGGGTGTCTATAGAAGCTGAAAACGCCACATTCATGGTCGATTTTTACAGTCGCGAAGCCTTGTTGAATCAAAGCCCGATACTCGAGATCATCTATGAACACAATGGAGAACCGGACACAGTCAATATTCTATCAAATCGAGACGTATTTGTCATCGAAGAAAACTTAAATCTCGATGATGATCATCTGTATATCGGGAAAGGCGTGGCAGCGCGCAGCGTGATACGATTTAATGTGCTCGATAATCTGGATAGCACGGCGACGATCAATCGTGCCGAGTTGATCTTAAAGATTGACGATGAAAAATCGCTTTTCGATGCGATGGGCGCCGGGAACATTACCGTCATGCGAATAAGTAACGAAGCAGACGATCCACAGGATCTGGTCATCGATTCCACGTTTAGCGGTTATGCGGGTAGTGTACTGAACGATACGGTGACAGTTAATATCACCAGCTTGTTCCAAATGTGGTCTGCTAATGATCCTTCATTTGTCAATTATGGATTGATGTTGCAGTCAACAGGTGAATCGGAAACCATAGCCAGAACGGCCTTTTATGGTTCGTCGGCTGATTCTTTGTTGGCTCCGCGTATATTGATCAGGTATACGCTGCCACCCCGTGAAGACTTTTATTAATTTAAATGAGGTATCCTGATGTTAAAGAAGAAGATTATATTCATTCTGATGTGTTGCTCTGTCACCGTGACCTCACTTTCAGCAGGGACGACTTATAAGATAAATCGACTGGGTCAGTTCAGTTATTTCAATCAGCCTACTCTTCTGGGGCGTGGCGGTACCGGTTTAAGCGTCACAGATCCTAATTCGATCAATGTACTGAATCCCGCGGCCATGATCGCCATACCGGTTACCAAGTTTGAGGCTGAACTGATGCACGAAAGCACGGATATCAAGTCGCTTGATATGGATGGTTTGAGCCATTATACCAATGTCAATGGCGTTCGCTTCGCCGTACCGCTCATCGTTGATAAGTTGGTCATCGGATTTGGTATGCGTCCGCTGACTTATAATTTCTTAGAGGCGAGCGAATCAGATTACCTTTCAACGGGTAATAAGTACACGCGTGAAATCGACATCAAGGGCGGATTGAACCAAATTTCTTTCGGTGTAGCTACGAGTTATCGCGGGCGCTATTTCTTAGGGATCAACGCAAATTTCAATTTCGGGAAAGCAGAGGAAGTTTGGAGGGTAATCTTTGTCTCGGATTTATTCAGAGATACAAAGGATCAGATCGTAACCAAGATGTGGGGGGGAAGCGTTACTGCAGGTCTAATTGCTGACATCACGAAGAATTGGTCTGTGGGTGCTATATATGCATCAGGAGTTCCTCTGAATGTCAACAACAGAATAAAATATACCTTCGGAGAGGCTACTAAGACTGTCCGCTCTGACCTCTGGATACCTCACATGTTCGGAGCAGGAACATCCTACACGCTACAGAATAGAACTCGTTTCCTGGTCGACTACCTGTATCATCCACTATCGAAATTTGAACTGGATGGTGTGACCTCGGGAAATCTCGACGATAATCATAGTGTGTCTCTTGGTTGTGAACTATTGCCGGTATCGGGTTACTTGCAGCCTTATCGCAAGAAGATAACTTACAGGATTGGTTTTAATTTCAGTTCTCTGGGTTACCCGGATGATCAGGGGAACAAGGCTTCAGAATACTTAGCCACCCTTGGTTTCGGTCTGCCCTATTATGGAGGTTTCGGGCGGCTCGATTTCGCATTTGCATATGGCAAGCGAGGGAATCTGGACAGCAACATGTTCGAGGAGACGATTTATAAGCTCACCTTTTCGGTTAGCGGGGGTGAGAAATGGTTTGTGAGACCGAAATAAATTGTAATTTTATAACTTTTTACTTGATTTTAATAAAAAAAATATAGTAATTTTATTATTTATAAATATCATACCGAGGCGAATCACAATTCATAAGGAGAGGGAGTAATGAGAAATTCTGTGAACCTGAGAGGATTAAACCTGGTTGTTACAGCGGCCGTTATTCTCGTGACTATCGGAGGTTTAATTTATTTATCTGGATGTGCACCAACCGCTCAACAAACAACGATCGATCCGGAAAGAGCCAAGGCGATCGAGGATTCACTGCAGCGTGCTTATATTTTCGAATTAAATAAAGCATGGAGCACGGGTTATGAATACTACAAACCAAAGATCTATAACCGTGCGATCAAACCATTCTGGAAAGTAATCGAGCTCGATACAATCGATCGTTTCAAAGACGTTTATTCCTTGCTTTCAGATTCATATTTTAAGCTTGGGGAGATTGATTCAGCCCAATTAGTCCTGGAACAGGGTCTCGAAAAATATCCTGAAAACGTTGGGATGAGAAGGAATTACGCTTACATTCTGGCCAACAGAGAGCAGATCGATGACGCTATCCTGGAATACGAGCAGGTAGTCGAGGAGGATGATTCGCAGATCAATGATTGGAAACAGCTGGCAAACCTGTATATCAGGAATAATCAGCCAGAAGACGCTATCGGCGCTTATCAGAAAGTAATCGCACTCGATCCTGCGGACAAAGATGCCCAGCAGACACTGGGCCAGTTGTTGAAGAGTTCGGGTGATGAGGATGCCGCAGTGGAAGCGTTAGAGAACGCTTTGAAGCTGGATCCGAACAACATTCAGTTGTTGTTCGACCTGGGTAAGTCGTATTACAATCAGGGTGAATACGCAAAATCCGTGGAAAAATTTCAGAGTTATTTGGCGAAAAATCCGGATGACATGATCGCAATGGAGTATTTAGGCGGGTCATTCTACGGATTGGGAAGATATAACGAGTCGATAACTACCTATAAAAAGATAATAGAAGCTGTACCCGATAATAAAAAAGTCTACACCGATATTGCAACCAATTACAAAGAGATGAAACAATTCTCGACCGCCAGAAATTATGTCCGCAGAGCACTCGAAATTGATTCGAATTACGGACTGGCCTACATCGTGCTTGGTGAAATCTATGAAGCATCAGTCGACCATTGTATGGATCAAAAAGGCAGGACTTCTCCCAAATTTGACGATAAACTCGTTTTCAGAGAAGCCTATAGACAATATCAGCGAGCTGCCAGAGACATCCAGTTTCAAGACATCGCCGAGCGCAGGATGTCTTATCTGAAGGACTTTTTGCCGAGCACGCAGGATGAATTCTTTAATAAGAGCAGAAAAAGCGGAAATGGCTACAGGGTGGATGAAGACTGTTATAAGTGGATCGCTAGTGTTATCTAACAATGTCTGAAGGGGGCAATGCGTTGTTCGGAACATATTCACTCTTCCGATGATCACACCGTAATCGTGCACGAACCAGAACGTTGAAAAGGGTGAAACCGTAGGGTTTGATGCAAGCAACCTGCAGCGAGAGGATTTTCATAATGAAATATTTGCAAGCGACTGATTTAGAAGTCTACCAGGCGATTACAAACGAAGTATCCCGTCAAAACGATAAATTGGAACTCATCGCCTCTGAGAACTTTGTGAGCCTTGCGGTTCTGGAGGCTATGGGACACGTCATGACCAACAAATATGCGGAAGGATATCCTGGCAAACGTTATTACGGTGGTTGTGTGTTTGTCGATGTAGCAGAAGAGCTGGCCCGCGAACGTGCGAAAGCACTTTTTAAGGCGGAGCATGCTAATGTGCAGCCTCATTCTGGTTCGCAAGCGAATATTGCGGCCTATTTTACTTTCGCCAGCTTTGGAGATACCGTCATGGGCATGAATCTTGACCATGGCGGTCACCTGACACATGGGAGTCCGGTCAATTTTTCGGGCAAATTTTTTAATATCATATCCTACGGGGTGGATCAATCCGGCTATATCGACATGAATCAGGTCGAGCATTTAGCCTTAAAGGAACGACCTCGGCTTATTATCACAGGCGCCAGTGCGTATAGCAGAGAGATAGACTACGAGTCGTTCCGCAGCATCGCGGATAAAGTCGGTGCAAAATTAATAGCCGATATGGCTCATCCTGCCGGATTAATTGCGTCAGGACTCATTGGGAGTCCCATCCCCTACTGTCATGCCGTGACGACAACGACGCATAAAACGTTGAGAGGGCCGCGAGGGGGGATGATCTTGATCGGAAAAGATGAAGAAAACGATATGGGATTGAAGACCCCAAAAGGGAAACTCAAGACTGTTTCACAACTCATCGATTCCAGTGTTTTCCCGGGATTTCAGGGTGGACCGTTGATGCATGTGATCGCAGCCAAGGCGGTCGCTTTCAAAGAAGCACTACAGCCTGATTTTATTGACTATTCGAAACAGGTCATCACGAATGCAAAAACATTGGCCGATGAGTTACTCAAAAAGGATTATCATATCATATCCGGTGGTACGGATACGCACTTGATGTTGATCGATCTAAGAAACAAGGGGGTGACGGGTAAAGAAGCGGAGAGAATTCTGGAAGAAGCTGGAATTACCGTCAACAAAAACATGGTTCCATTCGATGATCAGAGTCCGTTTACTACGAGCGGAATTCGAATCGGTACGCCGGCCATGACGACACGCGGAATGAAAGAGCCGGAGATAAAGATTATCGCTGAATTAATCGATCGCGTGATAACCAATAAAGAGAATAAAGCCGTTATCGACCAGGTACGGGCGGATGTAACAGACCTTTGTAAAAAATTCCCCTTATATCCAAATTTTTAATAAATTTTATTGAATAAGGACTGCTATGAAATGTCCATACTGTAACTACAGAGATAGTAAGGTTGTCGATTCTCGGATGAAAAGTGATGGGACCGTCATTCGTCGTCGTCGGGAGTGCCTGGCGTGTAAGCGGCGGTTTACAACGAAAGAATATTTAGAGCAATCACCGCTCATCGTTGTCAAGGCTGACAAGAGACGGGAGCCGTTCAGTTCAGAGAAATTAATTAGCGGTATACGTCTTGCATGTTCAAAGCGGCCGATATCGAGTGAAACGATCGATGAGATCGCTTCGAAAGTTGAATTTCAACTCAGAGAAAAGTTCACTGAGGAGATCAATTCAAGAGAAATCGGAAACCTGGTCATGCACTATCTGAAAAAACTAGACAAGGTCGCCTATCTACGGTTCGCATCGGTTTATCTGAATTTTCAGGATAAAGAAGAATTTCTATCAGAGTTAAAAGATCTCTAAAATTTGACGATCCATGAAATACGATTACTGTCATTTATGCAGGCAAACTCATTTCAAGCATTCTTATGGACGATGCCTGCATTTTTTTTAATGTTGAGAGAGAGGTGCAGATTTGTTTAGAAGATTGTCATTCAAAGGCGGTGTTCATCCGCCCGGAAAGAAAGAATTGGCGGAAAAAAAGGCGATCGAAAAAATGCCTGTTCCTCCTTATATCATTATTCCGGTGCAGCAACACATCGGCGCTCCGGGAACTCCTTGTGTAGAACCGGGACAGAGAGTGCTGACCGGACAAAAGGTATGCGATGCGAAAGGATTCGTGTCGGTACCAGCACATTCATCGGTCACCGGCGTGGTGAAGAGCATAGAACCTCGACCTCATCCTCTCGGAGGCAACATCCTGTCCATTATCATCGAAACAGAGGGTGAAGAAGAGTTAGTTCCGGAGATCAAACTGAACGAGAATTACTTTGATCTATCCGTATCGGAAATGAAGAAGAAAATTCTTGAAGCCGGAATCGCGGGGATGGGGGGAGCTGCGTTCCCAACCCATGTAAAATTGTCACCTCCGCCACCCAAGAAGATCGATATACTCATTCTCAACGGCGCTGAGTGTGAACCGTATCTAACCTCAGACGCACGGGTGATGATCGAACACGGTGATGAAGTCCTGGCCGGGATGAGAATTTTAATGAAAATTTTGGATTGCAAACAGGGCTACATCGCGATCGAAAAGAACAAACCGGAAGCCATCAAGACGCTGCGGAAACTGATTAAACAGCAAGGCGATTCGATCAGCGTGATCGGACTTCATGTAAAATATCCACAGGGCGCGGAAAAACAGTTGATTAAAGCCGTAACCGACCGCAAGGTACCTGCAGGAGGGTTGCCCATGGACGTCGGCTGTCTTGTGCAGAACACCGGAACTGCCAGGGCTATTTACGAAGCTGTCGCCATGAATAAGCCACTCTATGAACGGGTCGTGAGCGTTACGGGTAAAGGCATCAGGGAACCAGCGAACGTACTGACGCGCATCGGTACCCCAATGGCTAATCTGTTTGAATTCTGTGGCGGACTCACCGATGATGCTGCCAAGGTGATCAATGGCGGTCCGATGATGGGAATTGCCCAGGCCGACCTTGAAGCGCCTATAACGAAGGGGACCTCGGGCATCGTCGTCCTGAACAGGAAGGACGCCTCTATGCCGGAGTCGAAACCGTGCATTCGATGCGCGCGCTGCGTGGACTCCTGCCCGATGAACCTGATGCCGAATATATTGGCACAGCTCGTGGAACATCAAAAATATGAGGAAGCAGCAGAAAACAATATACTCGATTGCATCGAATGCGGGTGCTGTTCTTACGTGTGCCCCTCAAAGATTAGACACGTTCATCTGTTTAAATATGGTAAATTAAAAGTAAATAAGATGCGAAAAGAAGCAGCTTAATCGAATCGAAAATCTGAATTTATTCATTCGAGCGAAAATTTATAAGGAAGCAGATGCATGGAAAATAGATTTTTCGTTTCTTCTTCTCCACATATTACGGATCGTGAATCGATCCCCAGGATAATGTATTCCGTTACATTATCATTGGTCCCGGCAGCGATCGGAGCGATATATTTTTTCGGACAACGAGCGTTATGGGTCATGCTGATCGGAATGGTATCCGCCGTCCTTACCGAGGCTGTTCTAGAAAAGTTATTAAAGAAACCAATCACTATCTCCGACGGTAGCGCTATGCTGACCGGTTTGCTTCTCGCTTTTAATGTCCCGGCCGAAGTTCCATGGTGGATTCCGATGATCGGATCTGTGTTTGCTATCAGCATCGGGAAGGTGGTGTTCGGTGGATTGGGATATAATCCCATGAATCCTGCTTTGTTAGGAAGAGCATTTTTGCTGGCGTCATGGCCGACTCACATGACCATCTTTAAAACCATACCCCGGGGTGGAACCCTCTCCGGTATCGACATTATCACCTCTGCAACGCCGCTGAACGTGTTCCGACAGGCGAAAACCGCAATCGCCACGAACGCTAATTTAATCACCGATACAAACGATATCGTTCCTCCTGGTGAGGTGCTCTCCCAACTTTCCGACGCCTATAGCAATCTGTTTTTCGGTAGAATAGGTGGCTGTATCGGTGAAACCTCCGTACTGCTACTATTGCTTGGAGCATTATTCCTGATTTATAAACGATATATTAGCCTCAAAATTCCTCTGAGTTACATCGGGACCGTCGCCCTTCTCTCCTGGATTTTCGGCGGGACGGAGGGACTTTTCTCAGGAGATCCGATTTTCCATGTTCTGGCCGGAGGTTTGATTCTGGGGGCGTTCTACATGGCAACGGATATGGTCACCTCTCCGGTAACTTATAAAGGACGAATCATATTCGGTGTGGGTTGCGGCGTCATCACTGTATTGATCCGACTCGTCGGAGGTTATCCCGAAGGCGTTTCATATTCAATCTTATTAATGAATTTAACTGTACCGTTAATTGATCGTTACTCGAAACCTAAAGTATTTGGCGAGGTCAAAAAAAAATGAAAGATATTATTAAATTAGGTGGTATCCTGTTATTGGTCACCGTTATCGCGGCAGCCGCTCTGGCGATGGTAAATTCTGTTACTAAACCAAAAATTGATGAACAAAAGAAACTCGTCATTGAAAACGCCTTAAAAATTGCTCTTCCCCTGGCACATAAAGACGCGATCGTTAAAGTCGACAGCTCTGAAGTCGAGTACTACAAAGGATATAAAACACCCGAAAAGAATGAACTTGTCGGTTACGCGATCGTGGCGAAAGGACAGGGCTATTCCAGTGAGATCGAGACCATGGTCGGCGTCGATACAGCAGGCGCCATCATCGGGCTGACCGTTTTGCATCAGGTGGAGACACCAGGCCTGGGTACAAAAATAGAAGAGATACGCTATGGTGAGGAAAAACCCTGGTTTCAGGTACAATTCTTGGGCAAAACACCAGAGGACCTCGCGGTAGAGCAGGATGGTGGGAATATTAAAGCGATTACAGGGGCGACTATTTCCTCGCGCGCTGTCACGAACTCGATCAGAGATGCATTGAACGTATTGAAAGAACACCTTCAAAAAGCCGAAGAAGCCGTTAAGGAATAGAGAGGAACTTAAACATGTCGATGACAAAAGAATTTTTCAAGGGCTTTTATGCGGAGAATCCTGTATTCCGGTTGGTTTTAGGATTATGTCCGACTCTCGCTGTTTCAAATTCCGTGCAAAACGCCATTGGGATGGGAGCAGCGGCTACGTTTGTGCTCGTTTGCTCCAATGTGATCATTTCCCTCATTCGCAATATGGTTCCGAAAAAGATCAGAATCCCGATCTATATCGTCGTGATCGCCACGTTCGTGACGATCGTGGATCTCGCCATGGCAGGGTTCGCTCCAGATCTGCATAAATCTCTCGGAATCTTCGTTCCGCTTATCGTCGTCAACTGTATCATACTCGGTCGTGCGGAAGCATTCGCCGGCAAAAATTCTGTTTTCTATTCTCTATTGGACGGTTTAGGTATGGGGATCGGATTTATGCTGGCGCTGACTCTTCTCGGAGTGACCAGAGAGCTGCTCGGGGATGGGAAATTGTGGGGTGTGCCAGTATTTGGCTCTGGTTTTGAACCTGTTTTAATACTCATTCTACCTCCAGGTGCCTTCCTTACATTAGGCCTGTACCTGGGATTCTTTAATTGGATTGATAAAAAAACGAAGAAATAGCATGGCCGGTATCGGAGGAACATGATGGAAGTTAAAAGTCTATTCATAATCGCAATCTCATCGATCTTCATTAATAATTTCGTTCTGTCACGCTTTCTCGGAATCTGCCCCTACATTGGGGTGTCTAAGAAAATAGATTCCGCGATCGGAATGGGATTTGCCGTCGTCTTTGTGATGACCCTGGCATCGATGGCCACCTGGCTGATCAATAATTTTTTGCTCAAGCCCAGTCCCTCAAACCTATTCTATCACCTGTTTTCGGCAAAAGAACCCCCTGATCTTATGTTTCTGAAAACAATCGCTTTCATACTGGTGATCGCAGCGTTGGTGCAGTTCGTGGAAATGGTGATCCAAAAGCTGAGTCCCGGTTTGTATCGTTCGCTCGGTATTTATCTGCCTTTGATTACGACGAATTGCGCCATATTAGGCGTCACCATTCTAAACCTCGATCTAAACTATTCGTTTATCGAGAGTATCGTACATGGTTTCTCGGCCGGAGTGGGTTTCACGCTGGCCTTGATTTTAATGGCAGGGATCAGAGAGCGACTGGAATTGGCGCCAATTCCTGAAGCGTTGAAAGGTATTCCTATCGCATTTATCATGGCCGGATTGATGTCCATAGCCTTCCTCGGATTCTCGGGATTAAAGATCGGATAACTCGATGACGGAGACCAATTCAGATCAGAAGAAGAACAAAAAACGAGATGAAAAAGTGATGCCTTTTCTGGATCATCTGGACGAGCTGCGAACTCGTCTGCTGAGAAGCATTCTCTCGATTTTTGCATTCACCATTGTATGTTATTTTTTTTCACCCGAAATCGTTTCTTTCCTCACCAAACCGTATCCGGATAAACTCATCTTCCTCGCGCCCACGGAAAGTTTCGTGATTCATATCAAAATATCTGTCTTCGCGGGTATCATCTTGAGCCTTCCAGTGATTTTTTATCAGCTCTGGAAGTTTGTCGCTCCCGGCTTGCTGGAGAAAGAGAGAAAGTACGTACCCTTAATCATTCTCTTTTCCTGCCTTTTCTTTCTCACCGGAGCCGCCTTTTGTTACTATGTCATCATTCCATTTGGTCTTAAATTCTTGTTAGGCTATCAGACCAGCAACCTTGAACCCAGCATTACGATCAAAGAATATCTTAGCTTCGTCACGCTACTGGTGATGGTATTCGGTATTGTATTCGAACTGCCGTTGCTATCCTATTTCCTGACTAAGATCGGGATTTTGAATCCGGGCTTCATGCGTAAACATCGTCGCTATGGCATCGTACTGATTTTTATCGCAGCCGCTATTTTGACTCCGCCCGATGTGGTTACTCAACTGCTACTGGCCGGTCCACTACTGATCCTGTATGAAATAAGTATCCTAGTTTCCGCCTTTGTAATTAAATCGAGAAGCCAGAATGAAGACACTTCTTCCCCAAACGAAGATCATTCAGAGGATAGCAACGAATCAGAACAAAAAAGATAGGTGATCGATGATTCATCGCAACGACACTGATAAATCAGAACTCGATACTGCACGAAAGATTGAACAGATAAAAGCACGATGGCGTTCTAAACTAGTCATCCTCGGACATCATTACCAAAAAGAAGAGGTGATCGCACATGCCGATTTCACCGGGGATTCGCTTGAATTGTGTCACAAAGCCGCGAAGCAGAAGGAAGCTGCCTATATCGTATTCTGTGGTGTCCATTTTATGGCTGAAAGCGCCGATATCCTCACCACGGACGATCAAATCGTTCAATTACCTAACCTGGAGGCGGGTTGTCCTCTGGCTGATTTTGCAAATATCGATCAGGTGCAAGATGTATGGAATCATCTGCATCGTATAGTCAGTGTAAACGACATCATTCCGATCACTTACATCAACTCCAGGGCTGAATTAAAGGCCTTTTGCGGGGAGCATCAAGGCGCTGTCTGTACCTCATCAAATGCGGAAAGCATGCTGAAATGGGCGTTCAAGAGGGGGGAGAAGGTTTTTTTCTTTCCCGATCAAAACCTCGGCCGTAATACCGCCTTAAAGATGAATATTCCGGCCGATGAAATCGTCCTGTGGAACGATGATATCATCCATGATGTGGATCGGTTGAACAAGGCACGAGTCATTCTGTGGGATGGTTACTGTTATGTACACCGATTTTTTACAGTCAAACATATCGAGACGGTCCGTAATCAATACCCCGATGTGAAGGTAATCGTCCATCCTGAATGTGATGCCGACGTGGTTCAGGCCAGTGACGATAACGGTTCTACCGGTTACATCCTGAAATACGTGGAACATGCGCCTGCTGGAAGCGTTATCGCGATCGGTACAGAATATAATCTGGTCCATCGTTTAGCTGCCAGATTCACGGATAAGACCGTGATCCCGTTATCCACGTCATTCTGTGCTACGATGAATAAAATTAGTGCGCTTGATCTGCTGTATACACTGGAGAATTTAGGATCATATCATTTGATTCGAGTACCGGATTCGGTTAAACAAAACGCGAAAATAGCGCTGGACAGGATGTTCCATCACGATTGAAATCTTAGAACAAGATCACCCAAAACCTGAAAATTGAACATGAATCACGAACCAAAGAGACGACGTGTTAGCTCAGTGACGCCTCAAAAGGCAGATCTCCATATCCATTCGAATTTTTCCGATGGTAAATTATCTCCTGAAGAGATCTTTCTTCTCGCACAGAAATTCCAATTGAGGGCGATCAGTATTACGGATCATGATAATGTCGCTGCCTTAAATATATCCAAAAATTTAGCTCAACAATATGACATCGAATTCATCCCGGGCATCGAGATAAGCTGTCGCAAGGATCGTACTGAGATTCATATCCTCGGTTATTTTATCGATCCGGATAACGTCCAATTAAATTCATACTTAAAGTATTTCCAGAATGAGAGAATGAATCGAGCCCGACAGATACTGCATCGTCTGCGACAATGCAATATCATCATCGATTGGGAGGAATTGAAAAGCAGGTACGGGGAAAGATCGATCGGACGTCCGCATATCGCTGAAATATTGATCGAGAAAAACTGCGTGAAGAACCATAATGAAGCGTTCGAGAAGTATCTGGGTGATGATTGTCCGTGCTATATCCCTAAATATAAAATTACACCTTCCGAGGCGATAACAATTATTAAAGAAGCGAACGGCATCAGTTTTATTGCTCATCCCGGAGTTGATATCGAGCTTCAGGGGTTGCGCGATTTAATCGCTCTGGGGATCGATGGGATCGAGACTGTTCATCCGCGTCATTCAATAGCCCAGATTGAACGATATAAACAACTTGTGAAACAGTACGACCTTCAGGAGAGCGGAGGCTCTGACTATCACGGTGATAAAAAATTAGGTCCAGCCATGGGATCCTTCACCATTCCATACGAAATCGTCATCCGACTGACGGCTTATCATTCAAAATTACAGCAATAGGTGCTCGACTGTATCTATCCTCTGCCTCCTCGATGTGGCATTACTCGTGGCTATCGAGCCGGGGCCTGGATAAAGAAGATCAGATCACCTTCCTGAACCACATAATCTCTACCATGTACCGCTATTTTCCCGCTCTCCCGCAAAGCATGTTCGGAACCGTATCTCACCAGATCTTCAAATTTGATCACCTCCGCCCTGATGAACCCTTTCTCAAAATCGCTGTGAATCTTTCCTGCTGCTCTGTGAACGAGAGTACCGTAAGGAATCGTCCATGCCCGCGCTTCATTTTCGTTCGCGGTGAAGAATGTGATCAAATTGAGCACCTTATAACCGACCTTGACGACCTTAGTGAATCCGACCTCATCCAGACCCAGTTCCTGGAGAAAAAGTATGCGACTCTCCGGATCGAGCTGCGAAATTTCGGCCTGGGCTTTACCGCAAAATGCGACGACCGGCTCGTCGAACTGGTGGACGTAGTCGCTTATGGCGGCAATGTAACGATTGTCATGCAGGTGACCTTCATCGATGTTCGCAATGTAGAAACTTGGTTTTATGGTGATGAGATTGAGTTCACTCAATAAAACGAGGTCGCTCTCTGCGAGACCCATGTGCTTTATCTGGACATTTTCATTGAGTCGCTGCACGATATGTTCAAGAAGGTCGACATGCTTTTTATAATCCTTATCACCCGTTCTGGCTAATTTACGGTCCTTCTCCAAACGCCGATCGATGATTTCAATGTCCTTCAAGATCAGCTCGGTATGGATAACGTCGATGTCGCTGACCGGATCCAGCTCGGCACTCGTATGGGCAACGTTGGGATCGTCGAAGCAACGGACGACATGCGCCAGGGCATCGACCGCTTGAATGTGGTTTAAAAATTGATTTCCTAATCCTTCCCCTTTACTCGCGCCTTTCACCAGTCCGGCAATGTCCACAAATTCAAGTGTCGTGGGTGTAATTTTCCGTGAGCCGGTCAATTCCCCAATTTTTTCGAGTCGATCATCTTGCAACGGAATAATACCCACATTGGGTTCTATCGTGCAAAACGGATAATTCGACGCATCGACTTGCTGCGCAGTCAGTGCGTTGAAAATAGTGGATTTACCGACATTCGGCAGCCCGATAATACCGCATTTAAATCCCATGATATCCTCAGCTATTGATTTTGTGTATAATTAATGCTTTGGCACGTCTTCTATTAATTGGTGAATCTTACAGACGACCTTGAGCGAATCGTGGTGCTCGATCACCCAGTCGTGTCCGTATTGACCCGTTTTCGCTCTCAGATCTGTGTCTTCAATCAGTTCGATTAATTTCGACTTCATGTTACTCTCATCGATGGTCACAAAGGGGTGGTCCGGATATAGCAGTTCAAAACCAGATGCAAGGCACGAGCAGGTTGGTATCTTCATCGCCAAAGCTTCAAGGGAGTTGATACCGTAACCTAAATTCCCTATCTGATCGATGAATATATCGCATGTGGATTTCAATCGCAGCGCGTCACGATACGATACATTTTCGATGAGCATTAACTCGATCGGATATAACGCCTCGAGTTCCTGAACCTGACGAATGATGATATCGCTTCCCTTGGCAGCCCTGTTTGTAGGGGCATGCCCGATGATCACTCGATTCGACGACGATCTGCGTGTTGGCTCCGGCATATCCTTCCAATTGAAAGGGAAAAACACATGATGGATGTTTGGATGTAATTTTAAATGATCGAATTCAACGGTTACATTCAGGTCGCTCAAACGATCGATGGCCGGAATCACTCCGCGTATCCTCAGGTCGCTACCCGTATAACAGCATACAATGGTCTTGTTCGATCTCTTCAGCGACTCGATGATCCTGGCATCACGATAAAAGCCCAGTCCTCCGTCCAACTGGATGATATCGAATGACGGTAAATCGATCTCGTCGCAGAACGCGGCGATTTTTTTTGACCATAGCTTTTCCCGCTGGTGAATTAATCCCTTTTCAATCGCATTAGCAGGCTTCCATTTCGGGGGCAGTTCTGTACTGGACGTTTCGAAATTATGGCTCTTGATGGTGGTACGATGTTGGCGCAGTACTGATTTGATCGTATCGATACCAGGGAAAGTGAAAAACGGCAGATCGAGGCAGATATCTTCCGGAAAGTTATTGGGATGTCGATGGAGCGTTACCAGGCGGCTTTGATAACCGAGCTGACGCTCCGCATCCATGAAGGCATAAGGAACACCTGCGGTGTTGACCGGAGCGATGTGTAAAATTTTCAATTTATTTTCAAGGTTCATTTTTATCCGTGAAAAATCGTCTGCACAGAGATTAATCCAGATATTTTAGAAATGTATCGCGGAAAACACCCAAAGCTCCAAAACTCTCTTTAAATCGGCCTAATCCCCAATTGGGATCCATATCGACCGTGAAGATCCCGAAGTCGAGATAGCTGAAACCTTGAGAAATCGCCCATTTAATAATCTCAAAAAAGAGGTAGTTGACCCCCCTGTACTGCTGGTAATGCTGGTTATGGCTGATGTAGAACGCGAGTGTTACTTTTTCATTGCAGTTGAACATGATCACACCCGCTATCATCGTACCGTCTTCCAGAAATGCTCCGAACAGCTTGATCCGATCCGGGTAAATTTTTTTGAGTAAATATATTTCCTCCAGCGTATGAGTCGGTTTTACATTGTGCCGCATGTTGAGATTATTCTGCAGAATCGCGTAAAATTCATCGAATCGATCCGACTCCTGAATTGTCACCCCTAATTTCACGGCTCGCCTTACGGCTCTTCGTGATTCGGGCGTAAACGTTTCGAGGACTTCGTCGCTTTGAAAGAATAAAGGTATGACACTGGATATCTCTCGTTTTTTGTATCCAAATCCGTTGACCATAAGGGCGAAATCAACATAGTTCGTCGGTTTGGTAAAGTAGATCTGCGGTGGGGGAGTAAGATCGATCCCCTTGAAACCGTTCTCCCTCGCATAGTCGATTAAGAGTTCGACGATTTGAAACGAGTCTTTGATGCTTACCGTCGAACGTGTGACAATTCCTCCGTACGATGCTCCTCTATGTGACGAGAGGATTTTACGATGGTTCTCATAGCGTACAGTTGCCGGGAACAGGGCAACCAGTTGATTCTTTTTCTTGAAGACGAGTGATTGATCTTCAAAGCGTTCTGCGGGATGATATTTCAGGAATTTTCTCGTCTGGAACAAGGTTCCGTTGTTGGAATTCCATACAAACTCATCCCAGGTTTCCGACATCGAGTCGCTATAGGGTTCTATTTCGATATTCATTGATTGGCATTTATAAATATGTTCTTCAGGATAGTAATTTAACCATGATCGCTTTTTGCACATGGAGACGATTTTCAGCTTCATCGAATACGATCGAATGCGGTCCGTCGATGACTTCATCGGTGATTTCATAACCGCGATGGGCCGGAAGACAATGCATCACCAACACGTTCGGTTTGGCATGCCGGATGAGCGCTGAATTTATCTGATAGCTCTGAAAGACTTTATTTCGTTTCTCTGCTTCTGCTTCCTGTCCCATGCTGGCCCATACATCGGTGTAGATGACATCGGCATTCTTTACGGCCTCCGCAGGATCGCGAAGAATATTGATTTCACTGGCGTGATTCGCCCTGGCATTCTTTAAGATTGCACTATCCGGATCGAAGCCCTCCGGGATGGCCAGGTTGAGTTTGACCGGGTATTTCGACGCAAAATTCAGCCATGAATTGGCCAAATTGTTGCCGTCGCCGACGAACGTGATGTGAACGCCTTCCACTCTACCCAGGTGCTCTAAAATCGTGAGCGTGTCAGCCATCACCTGACATGGGTGCAACAGGTCTGTGAGCCCGTTGATGACGGGTACGTCCGAGTGTCGTGCCAGTTCGATCATGCCTTCATGACCGAACAACCGTGCCATGATGATATCATTATAACGGGAGACCACCCTGGCCACATCGGCATAAGATTCTCTCGTGCCCACGCCAATATCGGATGGTGCCAGATACAGCGCGTGTCCGCCTAATTGAAACATTCCTGTTTCGAACGAAATACGAGTCCTGGCCGATGGTTTTTGAAAGATCATCGCCAACGTTTTACCTTTGAGTGGGTGATAGGTCTCTCCCTGCTTTAATTTCGATTTAATTTCCTGACTCAATGCGAAGATGTCATCGATCTCATCACGTGTCAATTCAGCAATCGATAAGAAGTCTTTGGTCATAGTACTTAGCCTCATTAGTTGAATTTATCGTTATTGGGGTCATTAAAGGATGTAGCGACTTAAATCTTCATCTTGTACAATATCGTTCAAACGTAACTGTACGTACTTTTCATCAATCTTGATCTCATACATGTCGCTACCAGGCAGTTCAAATAAAATGTCTTCCAGGATGGTCGTCATGATGGTATGTAAACGGCGGGCGCCGATATTTTCGGCTTTGTCGTTTACTATGTCGGCCGTGCGCGCTATCTCCCGAATGGCATCATCGGTGAACGTCAATTTGACATTCTCGGTCTCCATCAGCGCAATATACTGTTTTAAGAGAGCGTTTTCCGGTTCAGTAAGTATCCTCACAAAATCTTCTGTTGTCAAGCTGTTCAATTCGACCCTTATCGGAAATCGTCCCTGCAACTCAGGGATCAGATCCGAGGGTTTCGAAATATGAAATGCACCAGAGGCAATGAACAAAACGTGATCGGTTTTTACCATCCCATATTTGGTGATAACGTTCGTCCCCTCAACCACGGGTAGCAGATCCCGCTGGACACCGGATCTCGATACGTCCGGGCCGTGTTGTGAATCGCTGCCCGCTATCTTGTCGATTTCATCTAAAAACACGATCCCGCTATTTTCCACCCGCTCGATCGCTTCTTTAATCACTTCGTCCATATCGATCAATTTCTGTGATTCTTCCTGAACCAGATATCGCCTGGCTTCGGGGATCGTCATCTTTCGTTTTTTCGTCTTCTTCGGCATCATGGGACCTAACAGATCCTGGATGTTCATTCCCATCTCTTCGATGCCGATCGGGGAGATCACCTGCATCATGGGGAAGCTATCGGAAGAGATATTGAGTTCAACGGTTCTCTCGTCCAACTGCCCCGAGTTCAACTGCTTCTTCAATTTCTCTCGCGTACGTTCCATTTTTTGATATAATTCATCCTCCTCGGAAGACGATTTATTGATCTTGGATTTTTTGATCGGGGGCAGCAATACATCGAGGAGTCGCTCTTCGGCTAATTCTTCTGCTTTTTTCTGGACGCTCTCAGTTTTTTCCGCTCGAACCATGGAGACGCTGAGATCGACGAGATCACGGATGATCGATTCGACGTCGCGTCCCACATAACCGACTTCAGTAAACTTTGACGCTTCAACCTTGATAAACGGCGCGTTGGCCAGGCGTGCCAATCGCCGTGCGATCTCCGTTTTTCCAACCCCGGTAGGCCCGATCAGGATAATATTGTTCGGCATGATTTCATCCCGTATCTCGTCGTTCACATGCTGCCGGCGCCACCGATTTCGCAAGGCGATCGCTACTGATTTTTTCGCTTTGTCCTGTCCGATGATATACTTGTCCAGCTCTTTCACAATTTGTCTTGGTGTCAATTCTTCCATGAATATGCCTCACAGGGTTTCAACGATGATGTTGGTATTAGTATAGATACAGATCGATCCGGCTATCTCCATCGATTTTCTCACGATCTCAGCAGCATCCAGATCGCTGTATTTTCGCAATGCTCTGGCAGCAGCAAGTGCGAAACCGCTTCCTGAACCGATCGCTATGATATCATCATCCGGTTCGAGAATATCACCGTTTCCTGATACAAGAAATAAATTCTCTTTACTCAAAACGGCTAATTGTGCTTCCAATCGACGAAGATATTTATCGCTTCGCCATTCCTTAGCTAATTCTATGACGGCGCGGTTTAAGTTGCCCCGGTACTGCTCGAGTTTACTCTCGAATTTTTCGAATAGTGTGAATGCATCGGCTGAAGTCCCTGCAAATCCCGTCAATATGGAGTCGTTATACAGCTTTCTGATCTTCTTAGCCTGAGACTTGATCACCATGTCACCCAGGGTTACCTGGCCATCACCCCCCATGGCGACCTTGCCTTGATGCCGGATGCCTAAAATGGTAGTCGCTCTAAACATCTATTCCTCTTACACTAGTTCTGATTAAATTTTCCATTATTTGCCGATGCTTTCCAAATATTTAAAGTAATCGCTTTCCGTGTTTAAAATGAGATAACTTTTTTCATCGATCGTATTTTTGTATGTCTCCAATGTTCTCATGAACGAGTAGAATTCAGGATCCTTTTCATAGGCTGCGGCATATATACGAATCGCTTCAGCGTCCGATTTACCCTTGATCTCCTGAGCAAGCCGGTACGCCTCCGATCGTATTCGCTGCAACTCCTTTTCCATCGATCCCTCGATCTCGGCTTTTTCGCCCTGGCCTTCTGATCTGTATTTTTCAGCGATTCGAAGCCGCTCGGCGATCATACGCTCAAATACTTTCTGTCGAACGGATTCGATGTAATTGATCCGTTTAACGCGCACATCGACTAATTCAATACCGTGTTCGATCAATTTTATTGACCCATCCTCTAATATCGCCCTGGCGATGTTCTCTCTTCCTACTGTCGTTGTATCCATTAACCCGGCTGAAGTGACATCAAGCTCGGGCTCGATGAATTCCATTTTACGGTTACTGCTGCGAACGACCTCGAGCAGAACAAAACTCGTGATCTGATCTCGAGCCGCAGCGTCGATGATATTGTCCAGTCGAGCCTGGGCACCTATCTCATTACGCACAGACACGAAAAACCTGAGCGGATCCACGATTTTCCATCGCGCGTACGTGTCGATCTCGATAAAGACCTTATCCTTGGCCGAGATCTCTGTTGGTACCCCGTCCCATTCCATCAGCCGTTTTTCAAAATAGTTCGCATCCTGAATAAACGGCAATTTTACATGGAGTCCCGCATTCGTCTTCGGCTCTCCGACAGGACGACCGAATTGTGTGATGACAACCTGTTTCGTTTCATCGATGATATAAAATATCTCACTCATCAGAAGCAGAAACAAAAAGATCAAAATTGCGATGGCATAAAATAAAAATCTTCCTTTTTTCATTGCTGACCTCCTTTCGCATCAAATTGCAACAGAGGTACAATGTTTTCGAGATCCTTATCGACGATATATTTACGATTTATTTTCGGTAGTATTTCATTTAATGTTTCTATGTACAGTCGTCTTCTCGTTACATCTTTCGAAAGCCTGTATTCGTCGTAGATCGATTTAAATTTATTCGCATCACCCTCTGCGACGTTGATTCGATTCAACGCGTAACCTTCAGCCTGCTTGATCGTCTTTTCAGCTTCGCCCGAGGCGCGCGGAATCACTTTGTTGTACGCTTCATACGCTTCGTTGATTACTTTCTCCATCTCCTGCCTGGCTTCATTGACCTCATTGAAGGAGGGTTTAACCGGATCAGGGGGATTAACATCCTGGAGCTCAACCGTTTCGACTGTCATTCCGATTTTATATTCGTCTAAAATAGTCTGCATCTCCTTTTTAACTTGCTGTGCTATCTCACGTCGATTCAAGATGATTACTTCATCCACACTGTGGTCGCCCACCACTTTGCGCATCACGGCTTCTGAGATGTCTCTAAATGTCTTGATAGGGCCCTCAAGTGGTGTGCCGTATACGTTAAATAAATAATCCTTTGGATTTGTGATTCTGTATTGGACGACCCAGGTTACCTCGGCGCAGTTCAGGTCACCGGTCAACATCAGTGCCTCTTCTTCATAGGCACTACCTTTACTGAACTGCGTCTTCACACCAGCCCTTACTGTGCGATATCCGAATTCTACAGGGAATATGAAATTGCTGCCCTTCACTTTCGTCACGGTATCGATACCTAACGGTAATTTGAAATGCAATCCCGGCATCGTCGTGTTCGTGTACTTACCGAATCGTTTAATGACACCCACTTCGTCCGTCTTTATCGTATAAACTGAAGATAGGATTAAAATCAAAACGAGTAAAATAACAAAAACAATGAGAAAAAATTGTTTGTTCGGTTGAGGTATTTTGATTTCGTCGTCTCCGAAACGGATATTCCCATCTCTGCTAACCTGCATGTCTGTACCTCCCAGTTAATGTTGCGTTATATTAGTTTGCGTCGTAAACGAGAGACTGGTATCTGCATCTGCTCCCGATATTTGGCTACGGTGCGACGAGCGACGTTAAAGCCTTCATTTTTCAGTAAGTTTGCTATTTTTTGATCGTTCAGAGGCTTCTTCGGGTCCTCTTTTTCGATGATGGCCCTTATTCTGTTTCGCACCTTCTTATTGGAAACATCCTCGCCACCATCACGTTTTATCTTTTCACTGAAGAAATATTTTAGCTCAAACACCCCGAAGTCGGTTTGAACGTATTTCCCATTCGTCACCCGACTCACCGTCGATATATCCATGTCGATCTGCTCAGCAATGTCTTTCAAAATCATGGGTTTGATATAGTTAGCGCCCTTTTCGAAAAACTCCTGCTGTTTATTAATAATCGCCTCCATCACCTTAAGGATCGTCATCCGCCGTTGATGGATGGAGTTAATTAGCCAGCGTGCTGATTCCAAACGATTTTTGATGTAATCCTTCGTTTCCTTGGATGTGTTTTTCCCGTCCAGGTACAATTTCTTATATGAATTATTGATCCTCAAATGCGGGACGTTCCAGTCGTTGATGTAAATGTTAAATTCGCCATTCTCCTTCTTCACCGTGATATCCGGTATGATGTACATCTGATTTGAATTGGTGTACCCTTCGCCAGGTTTGGGATTTAATTTCAGAATTTCAGCGAAGGCTTCTTTAAACGTTTCAACGGATATATTCATTTTCTTGGTGATCTTTTCGAAACGCTTATTTTTAAAATCTTCGAAGTGGTCTCTGATGATCTCGATCGCTAACTGATTTTTGTCCTCCATCTCTTCGAGTTGTATCAGCAGGCATTCCTGTAAATCTCTGGCTCCGATGCCTACAGGATCGAAGCGCTGAACTGTTCTGAGTACGGTCAGGACTTCTTCGATGGTCACACCAAAATTGTTCGCAATGATCTCTATCTCGATAGAGAGGTAACCGTCGTCATTTATGTTCCAGATGATGTACTCACCAATCACCATCTGCGTATCGTCTAATTTAGACATGTGTAATTGACTGAGCAGATAATCCGATAGCGTGGTAACTAACACATCGGGTTTCTCATATGTCTCCGCGCTATCGTCCTTCGGAGGTTTGACCTCGTAGTTATTCTCATCGTTCAATATCGTATCCCAATCCAATTCCTTGTCCTCATCCCGTTCCGCCTTGGCGATATCTCCCTCGTACTCCTGTTCTTCTTCCGATAACGGCTCTTCTTCCGCCTCGACTAATTCCATCTCCTCTTCCATGGTTTCTTCCATAGTAAGATCTTCTTCTAAGAATGGATTTAGTTCCAGTTCGGTTCTAATTCTCTGCTCCAGGCTCGTAAGTGGTAGCTGGAGCAGGGAGGAGAGCAGAACTTGCTGCGGAGATTGCTGTAGTTTCAATGCCATTTTTTGTTGCAAGCTGATGTTCATAATTCTCGAATCTCATGTTAGTAAAAATAATGCTAACGATTTAATCTAAAATTTTCACCAAGATATAATTGGCGCGATTCCGGGTCGCTGGCCAGAAAATCAGATGTACCCGACTTTAATACTTCGCCTTCAAATAATAAGTACGCCCTTTCGGTGATCGATAGCGTCTCATGCACATTATGGTCGGTTATCAGTACCCCGATGCCTTTTGATTTTAGATCCGTTACAATATGCTGAATATCCTCCACGGCGATCGGATCGATCCCCGCAAATGGCTCATCCAGTAGGATAAATTTCGGGCTGGTGACTAATGTCCTCGTAATCTCCACTCGCCTTCTTTCACCACCCGATAACATATAACCTTTACTTTTTCTGATATGACTCACATTCAGTTCGTTCAGCAGTTGTTCCAATCTCTCTTTCTTTTCATTACGCGTCAGATTCAACGTCTCCAGGATGGCCATGATGTTGTCTTCAACGGATAATTTTCTAAATATTGATGCTTCCTGAGCCAAATATCCGATTCCTAATTGAGCACGCCGGTACATCGGATAATTCGTTATCTCCTGATCGTCTAAATAAATCCCTCCGGAATTAGGTCTGATCATACCGGTGATCATGTAGAATGTCGTCGTCTTTCCCGCACCGTTCGGGCCCAGGAGTCCCACAATCTCGCCCTGATTCACCTCAAGGCTGACATCATTAACCACATTGCGCTTACCGTATATCTTGACTAAATTTTTAGCGTGTAGTTTTAATCCCATCAGTCTATCTGTCTTCCTCAACTTGTCTATTGCATTAAAGGTCAGCAGCGGACACTTCCGCATCCGATGGCTCGTTCCGGATATCAACCTCAGGAGGATAATAAATTCCTGTGGAACTCTCAGGATCACTCTCGATGATGATGGTATCGATTTTTCGGTCTTTCAAATCCATCACAATCCTGTCGCCGATGATCTTGTTCATGCCCCGGTATTCGTCTTTCTCAAAAATATAGTAGTAACTCGTCGCCCGACCATTCACCTGCACAGTTTTCAGTTGATTGTTTTCTATCTTCAGTGTGATACGTTCCCCCAGTAATCGGTTCAGCCTTCCGGCGACGTCCAATGTGTCAACTGGCGAGGTAACGACTGCATTGCCGATGATGATGACCGAATCGAGATCGTTCTTATGAAAAAATAGCTGGATCTCATCACCGGTCGATCGATCATATTTTTGTAAAACCCTCGGTTGCCCGATTAATCTTAAGATGTTTTGAGATCGATCAAATTTTGCCGTATCACAGTAAGCCGTACCGTCCCGATGAATGATCTTTACGCTATCGGTAACCAGCGCCAGGTCCGAATCATCAATTAATTCCATTTTTATGCCCTTGACACGGATCTCCTCGTTCCCGGTGCTGTCTCGTTTGACCAGAACCGGATCTCCGGTGATCGTCGCGTAGCCTCTTTCCTGGATAAAGTCCGCATACTCACCCGTAAGCGTGACATTATTTTCCCTGTCGAACAGGGTTACATTACTGGACGCCGTGATTTTGTCCGTCACATCATAATATACAGCCCGATCGGATCGAATCGTGCGGACAGAATCGATAAGAACCACATGGCCGATAGCGTTTAATACCTTATTGGCATCATCATAAATGACCTTATCGGCCGTCAGCACCTTCAGTCCGTCGTCATATTTGACGTTCTGTTCTAATATCGTGTAATGCTGATCTACATACCAAATCGCATGCTGGCAATACAGACTTGTCTCGCCTTGTTTAAGGTGAACATTCCCTTCCAGTATCCTTGCCGGGCCATTCGACGTCATTTCACCGCGCATGATGTCGGCCGTTATCTCCAGCTTCTCCTCGGCCGCATTTACGGCCATGGCAGTCAGCAAAAGTAATATGATGGAAATATGCATCCTCATGACGTCGGCTTTCGTCCTGACGTATCGGGTTCACTGGCCTTCTGTTTCGCACGATCGAAATTTAAATTAATTTTTTTATCCGTCTTGCCTCTCGGTTCCATCAATATCCAATTCGACAGCGTCTGATCCGATTCGAATCCTATACCGTATAATGTGTCTTTATCTGCCGTCGTAATCGTCACAAATTGATCGCTTTTAACCTTCTCCGCTGCGTTGTCCCACCATAACTTTTCTGTACGCAACGTTATTCCGCTATCTGAAACAACCACCACGTTCTCCAGCGCTTCCACATTAGAAGTCTGCTCCTCCAATCTGCCCTTGTCAGAAGTCAACTTCGATGTATGCACCCCCTCATTGTTGTAAAAGTCAACTTCCACGCCTTCATCGAAGTAGACCGTTTGTTCCTCATCATAGCGCCTCATGTGGCCATATTTGATAATCGCTGCTGTCATGCCATCCTTCGTGGCGGTCAACTTAGAGTTCCAGCCCTCCTGGGAGGGATATTTGCCCGGCACCTCTGCCCTCGGCTGATCATAATCTTTCGAACACGACAGGGGCATCATCGTGATGCCTAATAAAATCACGATCGCTATTCTTAATTTAAATATATCATTATAAATAAACAAATCAAAATTATGTTTTTGCAATTTTTTTCCTTTTCGTTTTCCAGCGTCGATGCATCCACACCCATTGTTTCGGATGTTTGCGGATGAATGTTTCCACTGCTTTGGAGCATTTTAAGGTGTTCTGTATTCGATCCGCCTTTTCATCGTCGCTGCTTTCAAGTTCGATCACATCACCGATCTCAATCACATGATGGTAGTCTGACCTTAAGTGTATCGCGAGAGGCACGAGAGGTGCACCGGTCTTCATCGCTAATACCGCCGGACCCACGGGGGTGTATGCTTCATGCCCTAAAAAATCGACGAATTCTCCGCTGACATGTCGGGAATCCTGATCGATCAGTATGCCGATCATCTCCCTGTTTTTTAACGCCTTTAAGATCAAACGTGTCGAATCGCCTCTCGGTATATATTTTAACCCGGAATTTTCTCTGTTTTTCACCAGTATCTGATCCATCCGCGGGTCATAGAGAGGCGCACCAATCACGTATAGCGGATATCCTTTTATCGCCAGATAGGCACCCAATAACTCCCAGTTGCCAATATGTCCGGTGACCAGCAATACGCCCTTTCCCTTTGCCTGTGCCGCATCCAGCTTCTGCAGTCCGTGAGCAGTAACATAGTCGTCGATATTCTCTGGCGTAAATTTAGCAATACGGAACGCGTCGACCACATTGCAGCCAATATAGATGAAAACGTCTTTTGCCATTCGGTTTATCGCACGGTCGTTCTCATCGACGAAAACCTTTTTTAAATGTCGTTTCGTCTTGTTTCTCTCATCAGGCAGGACGTAATATGCCAATATGCCCAGAGATTTCAAAATGTTAAAGGCCGTTGTACGACGAACAGAGTTTAAGAGTCGTACCAGTGCTTTCGTCGCAATATAGATGAACCAGTTCTTCGCCCGCTTAATCGTTCGTTTCAGATTCTTCATCCATGAATGCCTGCATCTAATAAATCATGTAAATGAACAATTCCGATGGGGTGGTTCTTACTGTCGATCACGATTATTTGCATGATGCTGAAATCCGATAAAATTTTCAAGGCGTGTGTGGCAAGTTCTCCCGCACAAATTATTTTCGGATTCCTGTTCATGATGTCCTTAGCCCTGAGCTCCCAAAGGTTGTCTTTCCCCTTATTTTCGAGTAATCGCCGTATATCGCCGTCGGTAATAATGCCTGTTAATTCACCTTGCTGGTTGATGACGCATGTGGAACCAAACCGTTTCGAGGTGATTTCCAGGATGACTTTTTCCAGATCGGTGTCCTCATGTACTAACGGGATACGTTCTTCGGTGAACATGATGTCATCGATCAGCAGGCTGAGATTTATCCCGAGAATTCCGCCCGGATGATAAAGCGCAAAGTCGATCGAGCTGAAATTACGTTTCGCCAGCAGAGCGACTGCAATCGCGTCGCCCATGACCAATGCAGCGGTGCTGCTGGACGTGGGTGCCAGGTTGTTGGGACAGGCTTCTTCTTTGACGCTGACGTCCAATACGATGTCCGATCGCTGAGCTAATCGGGAACGCATGTTGCCCGTCATGGTGATTACAATAGCGCCTAATCGCTTTACGATGGGGATGATGCTCGTCAGCTCATGAGTGTCCCCGCTCTTCGAGATACACAAGAAGACGTCATTTTTACCCAAGATTCCCAAATCACCATGGACGGCTTCGGCCGGATGCAGGAATACCGCCGCTGTACCGGTACTCGTTAATGTGGCGACTATCTTTTTGCCGATGAGGCCTGATTTGCCCATCCCGGAGATGACGACTCGCCCTTTGGAGTTGTAGATCGTATTGACAACCCGTACAAACGAACTGTCGATCTTATCCATCAGACCAATGATGGCCTCGGATTCCTTGCGAACAACCTCTTTCCCTTTTTCGATGCATTCTTTGTCAGTCATGAATACCAAAATCCCTTAATATCTCTTCCCATTTGTTTTGATTCTTTAATATCAGGTCGCTGACTTCACGGACAGCGCCACGACCGCCTGCCTTTTGGGTGATGTAACGGGCCACCTGCTTTACCTCATCGACTGCATCGGCTACGGCGACAGGGAAACCGACACGGCGCAGCAGCGGAATATCGTATAGATCGTCCCCGATGCAGGCGACTTCATCGCCCGTGAAACCGTATTTACCGAGCAATTCCGCATAGGCTTCGGTTTTTCGTGTTTTCCCCAGATACACGTCCTGGATGCCGAGTTCTCCTGCCCGTCGTGCCACGGCAGCCGATGTGCGTCCTGTGATGATGCTGACGATCAATCCACCCGCGATGAGCATGCGAATTCCCAAACCGTCTTTGATGTCGAAGATTTTTAATTCGAACGACTCATCGGCGTAAATGACGCTCCCATCGGTCAGCACGCCATCGACATCCAAAATCACCATCTTAATGGTTTTTAATCTACTCTGCAGATCCATTCTCGAGTCGCTTCATTAATTCGTCTATCGCCTTTAGCTGAATCAGCAATCCTTTCAGTCGCTCCAGCGGAAGCATGTTTGCGCCGTCACAGAGCGCTTCGCTCACACAGGGGTGCGTCTCAATAAATATCGCATTGCACCCTGCAACCATGGCGGCTCTGGCGAGCGGGAAAATAAACTGCGGCTGACCCCCTGATTTCGAGCCCCCGGCTCCGGGGAGCTGCAGACTGTGAGTCGCATCGAATACGATGGGCACCCCGATCGATTTCATCAACGGCAAAGAGCGGAAATCGACGACCAGATTGTGATAGCCGAAGGTGGTTCCGCGCTCAGTCAGCGTTATCCTGTCGTTTCCGGTGGACATCGCTTTCGCGACGATTGCACCCATATCCTCTGGCGCCATGAACTGGCCTTTTTTGATATTGATCGCTTTTCCCGTTTTCGCAGCAGCGATGACGATGTCCGTTTGCCGACAGAGAAACGCTGGAATCTGTATTAAATCGGCTACCTCCGCTGCAGGCTCAGCTTCCGATGGGAGATGAATATCGGTCAGGATCGGGACATCATATTGTTCTTTGATGCTCGCCAGAATTGACAACCCTTTATCAAGACCGGGACCCGTATAGGAGTCGATACTCTGGCGATTCGCTTTTTTATAAGACGACTTGTAGATAAAGGGTATGTTCAACTCGTCGGTCATCTTTTTGATCGACTCAGCCGTCTCGAAGGCGATCTTCTCCGTCTCGATGACACAGGGTCCCGCCATCAGCACGAACGGATGCCCCTGTCCGATTTTAATATGATTGATATTAACTGTTCTCATACTCGCTTCTTATATTTTAGTGCAGCAGATACGAAATCTGCGAACAACGGATGCACGCTGAGAACCCTCGATTTTAATTCCGGATGGAACTGACAGCCGATAAACCAGGGATGGTCTTTGATCTCGATCATTTCAACCAGATCCAACTCGGTGTTCTTCCCGCTCATGATCATGCCGTTGCGCTCCAGATCAGGTATATATTTATTGTTGACTTCATATCGATGGCGATGACGTTCCTGAATAGTCTCAGAATCGTAAATCGCGTGGGATTTGGTACCTTTTTTTAGATGACATGTAATGGCTCCGAGCCGCATCGTACCACCCATATATTTGACGCGTTTCTGCTCTTCCATGAGGTCGATGACCGGGAACTCAGTCTCCTCGTTGAACTCCATACTATTGGCATCCTGTAACCCGCATATATTTCTGGCAAACTCAATGACTGCGCATTGCAATCCCAGACAGATCCCGAAAAACGGAATCTTCTTCTCGCGAGCGTACCTGACGGCTTTGATTTTCCCCTCGATTCCACGATCACCAAAGCCTCCGGGAATGAGTAGTCCGCAGATATCATCGAGATATTTCTCGACTCCGTCTTTTTCAAGTTTTTCAGAATCGATCCACTTTAAATCAACATGAGCATCATTAGCTCCTCCGGCATGCACAAACGATTCGATGATGCTTTTGTACGAGTCGTGCAGATCGACGTACTTCCCGCAGATCGCAATCTTGACGTGGTGGGAAGGATTATTGATCTTTTCAACAAATTTACTCCACTGTTTCAAATTCGGTGCTCCGCATTTCAAATCTAATTTTTCGATGACGATGTCGTCGAGCTTGCCTTCATGCAATCCGAGCGGTACCTCGTAGATTGACGGTAAGTCCCGGGCGTCGATGACGGCTCGAGTGGGCACGCTACAGAACAATGCAATTTTTGCCTTTAAATCATCGGACAGCGCGGTCTCGGTGCGACAAAGGATAATGTCAGGCTGAATACCGATTTCGCGTAATTTCATCACCGAATGCTGGGTTGGTTTCGTCTTCATCTCTCCCGCAGCCTTGATGTAAGGCACAAGGGTTAAATGGATGTTGAGAACGTTTCTGTCACCCGCGTTGAGTGTGAACTGCCTGATCGCTTCCAGAAATGCGGCACCCTCGATATCACCCACCGTTCCTCCGAGCTCGGTTATGACGACATCCAAATCTGGCTCACTCTTGGCTACATCTGTAATCCTGCGGCGAATCTCATCCGTGATATGGGGGATCACCTGAACCGTCTTGCCCAAATAATCTCCGCGTCTCTCTCTGGAGATCACCTCATAATAGATCTGTCCCGTGGTGGTGTTATTCTTCTTGGACATACTCTTGTTCAGAAAACGTTCGTAATGACCGAGGTCTAAATCGGTTTCGGCTCCATCATCTGTCACATACACTTCACCATGCTGAAATGGGCTCAATGTGCCCGGATCGACATTCAAATAGGGATCACATTTTAAGATGGTGACATTTAGTCCCCGGGACTGCAGTAATACACCCAATGACGCCGAGGCGATTCCTTTTCCTAATGATGATACAACGCCACCTGTTACAAAGATATATTTCACCACTCTATCGCTGCTCAATCATTGCCTCCTTTATGTATTTGTTGAGTAATTCCAAATCTTCCGGTGTATCGACTCCCTGAGGGGTGTAATCGACTAAGGCTGTCCTGATGTGATAACCGTGTTCCAGTACCCTGAGCTGTTCCAGCTTTTCAGCCTTCTCAAGTGACGTCTCCGGCCATGACACATATTCCTTTAAAAATTTTTTGCGATAGACATATAAACCGATGTGTCGGTAATACGTATGGATTTTTAACCATTCCTGATGATCTTCGATATCCCGATTGAATGGTATCATGGATCGTGAAAAATAGAGTGCGTTGCACGATCGATCGATGACTACCTTGGGAAGATTACGGTTCAGAAGCTCCTCCATGGTATCGATCTTCTTAATTAACGTACCCATGACTGCCTTAGCATCATCGATTAACAACTGTACCGCCATGTCAATGACGCCCCCCTCGATCAGGGGTTCATCGCCCTGGATGTTAACGATGATTTCCGCATCGAAATCAGTGGCGACTGCTGCAACTCTCTCGGTACCATTACGAATTTCCGACGACGTCATACGTACTTCGCCACCGAACGAGAGAACCTTGTTGTAGATCCTTTCGTCATCCGTGGCGACGATTAGCTTTTTGATCGTGCGGGATTGTGACGCGCGTTCGTAAACCCACTGGATGACCGGTTTGTTGCCTAATAGCGCGAGCGGCTTTCCGGGGAAACGGGTGGACCCGTAACGAGCAGGGATTACACCAATGACATCTTTATTCATTCGATATGACCTTGGGAACACTGAAAAATCCGTTTTTCTGATCCGGTGCGTTTCTTAATGCCTCTTCCTGGCTAAGCCACTGTTCAACCTGATCTTCACGAGTCACGTTTTCAATATCGTGTATATGAGAAATCCGGGCGATGGAACTCGTGTCCACCTCATTCAATTTTTCAAAATAATCAACGATCGTGCCGAGCTCGTTTGTTAATTTTTCCAGCTCGTTTTCGCTGAATTTTAATTTCGCCAACGCAGCAACTTTTTCCACATCGGACTTTGTAATGTTCATTTTATCAATCCTGAACCTTGTTTGCTCATCATATCTCTAAATATAAACTATTCTTAGGACTTTGTCAAGTTTAAACTTATGCCATTTGGCATAATATTTGTACAAGATGAGTTCTCCGGCTCAAATTTTATGTAAATAAAGAAAGCCTGGCAGATAATTGCCAGGCTTTCATGGAAGCGATATATTGAGTTAACTCTATGTAATTAAATAAATTATAAACTCGTGCTATATGACCATATGTATTTGGTCTGTTTGATCACGCGATTTATCTTCTATTGTCTACCAGAAAATATTTCCTTATTGCAACAGCAGCATTTTGCGCGTCAGAACCCTTTCTTCACTGATTAATCGGTAGATGTAAATTCCGCTGCTGACCTCACTGCCGTTCAAATCCTTCCCATCCCACAGCACCGTATAGATTCCGGCATGATGATCCCTGTCGACCAACGTCCGAATTAATTGACCCAGGTTGTTGTAGATATGCATTGTTACATTCGTCGCTCTGGGTATGTGATAGGTGATGCGCGTCTCCGGATTGAACGGATTCGGGTAATTAGGAAACAGAGCGAATTCTGATGGAACGGATTCGTCGGTATCATCCGCTACGTCGATGCCATTTTCCATATTAAATGCGCTGGTCTCCCTGCACTTTGTGACGTAACCGTCATTGTCCGTCGCGATGACCTGCCAATAGTAAATTCCCGGATAAAATATATCTGGCAATTTGTATATCAGGGTCGTGTCGCTCAGAAAATTGAATTGATCGATTATGTGTGAAAAATTCGTATCGCGGCTGAGATTTAGCGTGTAGGTTACATCGCTGTTCGCGTCCGGATCGACGGCCTCTTCCCAGGTAAACTGAAGTGTAGCCGGAGTTTGGGAGTAGAACGTTCCATAAATCGGGGTAAGCAGAGAGAATTCGTACGGTGGATCCGGTGTTCCTACAACCTTGACATCGATGTTGGTGGTTGACGATGCATATAAGTTATCCTGTGTGATCACACCGAGCCGTCCCTCTCCAAACCAGTCCGCTTCTGTGTAGATTGTCATTTTAGCAGTATTGTGGTTGTACGATCCTTTGATTTTACCGGAATTATCGAAAGAAAGTTGAATTTGTTCAAATGGACCATCCGGATCGAACAGATAATTCTTCAATTCGGTCCTGGTCATCGTGAACGACGAATCTTCGATAAACGATACGAGCGGGAAATTTCTGAGTTTAGGCGGATCGTTCATCGGTATCACAGAATAGGTCGCGAAGCTGCTATCTGACAGTCCACCCGGATCGGTCACGACAAAAGTGATGGTCTCACTACCGGCCCATTCTGAATCGGCGACAGCAATCTGGAGCATCCTTTGGCTCAAACCACTGACGAGCATATTATGATTGCCGTAATATGACCATGATAATTCATCGGCTCGATGATCGGGGTCGTTGACCATGTTATCGAGATATAACGTTTCAAAATGACCGTTCTCGTTGATGGTCTGATTAAAGAACCCCTGCGTAACAGGAGGAGTATTAAAATAAACAGTCGTAAAAGTTGCTGCTGTTGTATCTGAAAACTCACCATCTGATGCGATAAAATAAACAGTCTCCGTTCCTATCCAGTCCGGTTCACTCGATTGCACAGAGAGTATGCGATAGTTGATATTGAACGTGAAATGATGGTTACCGAAATAAGACCATTGGATATTCGCTGGTGGAGTGTCCACATCGTTTACACATGTGTCGAGCAGTACTGGATGAAAATTTTCCGTATATTTTACGGTCTGATCAGGGATGCCGGTGATTTGAGGAGGATCATTGATGGGTTGTACGATGAACCTTACCACGGCTTCCGCAGAGAGGCCATTTCCATTCTCATCTGTTGCCACAAAGGTTACATCTTCAGCACCATACCAATCCTCGTCCGGAGGGGTAACGATGGCAACTCGTTGATCGATCATGACCGATAAATCGCTATTGCCTCTAAAGTCCCACATAATTTCGGAGATTGCGTTATCCGGATCACTCAGATACGTATCCAGAAAGATGTAGTCGAATACTTCCCCTTCGTTAATCGGAGGGACGTTTATACGACCTATTTTAGGCGGATCATTAACCGGAAGCACCGTGTAAACCGCAGTCGCGCTATCGGCGGATTGACCCGGATCCATGGCGATGAAGAGGATGGTTTCACTGCCATTCCATTCGGAGTCGACGACGGCTATATGCGCGATGCTGTCGAATTCGACCGATATATTGAGCTTTTTTTGACCAGAGAAAATCCAGCCGATCTCAGAATCATCATTATCTGCATCGTAAACAGCCTGATATAAATTAACACTATCGAAGGAATCACCTTCGTCTATGGTCTGATTGCCGATATGACTGAGCATTGGAGGATCGTTATTGATCTGCACCATGGTGGTGTCGTACCCGATACCACCATCGTCATCGCTGACTTTAAGAACGACATTATGCCTGCCATTGGTATTAAATATCTTTTGTACATTCGCGCCTGGCGTTTCGAAGCTACCGTTATTATCAAGATCCCAACTGTAGGTTAACTGGTCGGCGCCGGGATCGGTCGCAGTTCCTGTCAGTCGGATCACTTCTCCTAACATCCCACGATACGGACCACCCGCGTACGCCGTGGGGGCGACATTTCGTATGATGACCATGGCATGATCCGTATTGGATGCATTCTCTCCATCGGTGACTCTTAACCGCACATTCCCGTTATAATCGTCAGGAAAGAGATTCGAGGCGAACGGTATGGTCATCATGAGTTCATAGACACCGTCATCATTGAAATCCCATTCATACGTCTCGATATTGCCATCTTCATCCGTCGAGCCGGATGCATCGAATTGAATCAGATCACCCTCATATCCGCTATAGGGACCACCGATATCTGCGACAGGCGATGCATTTGTTGAGAAGGCTTTTATGCGCAATTTTACTCCGGATGGAGTCGGGTAAAGGGCGTAAAATATATCGCCGATTGCCCGGATGACCTGGCCGTTGCGGCCGAGACTGCCGCAGCTCTCCTCGGCGATCAATTCTTTCTGTGACCAGTTGCGTCCGCCATCGTATGATTCTTTAGTAAACAGACGACCACCGAAATCTTCGGAGAAACAGACGATCACGATCTCTCCGTCACTGCTTGCGGCGACGGACGCCACACCTTGTGGGGTATCGAATCTCTTAGCAACCTCACCCTCCAGTGTGACCGGGATATCGAATAGTTGCGTATTGTTCTCGAATCGAGTGTATCGCACCGATGGCCACTTATTGACCTGCCAGTCCTGCTGACTGCCGTATACGATGTGAACATGGCCTGCTGCGTCGACAAAAACATCCGGCGAACCGTTTGCGCGTTTGGCGTTCGAGTTCTGTACTGTGGTCTTCTCCCAGGTATCCCCTCCATTAAAGGAACGCCAGTACCATACCGGACCACCCCATTCAGGATAGTCCGAACAACTGGTCAAAAAATGAACCTGGTTCTCAAATGCCGCACTCAATGTCACTCTCCCATCCGCACTGTATCGAAAGATATCGTCCGTTGTCGTTTCCAGTACATCATTGGAGAAACGGAAGTACTTCACCGGTCCTACTAATAGATTGCCTTCCGGATCGTTCGGATCGTCAGCCATGGATCCTCTCAAAATATGTACTTTATCGTTCTCATCAATGTCGATCCGCAGCATCCAACCGCGCTTTACCCGTCTGGACAATTCGATCGGCCTCGTCCAGTCGCTACCGTTCCAATGGGTATAATAGCTGGTAAATGAAGGGGGGTCGGTGTAAATAGGTTCACGATAGACCACGTGGGGGTAACCCTTCGAATCGACGGCTACTGCAGCCCCGTTCCAGGCACCACCCGATGCAACGTCTTTGGCCGCGTTAACGATGCTGGTCTGTTTTAATATATTTCCATCCTTGTCCATCTCCGTATATAGTACGCCTTCTGGATTTTTCATGGTCACAATGTGCAAATGTCCGGTCCTTGGATCGATATCAAAATTGGGCGTTGTGGTCATCCCCTGACCGGGTAATTCGATTGATATCTCATTCGACCATTCCTGTGTAAATGAATCATGCGGCAGTAGAAAAATCATAAGAATCATGATCAGGAGGGGGAAGCGCTGCTTACTCATGTGAAGAATCCTTTCGTCTAAATCTACTATTTGTAATTGTATCATCATGACTGGTTTTGAGCCATGCTCTCTCAATTTGAGTCATATTCTGTATCGTCGTTAGTCTCTTTCGCACTCGGTAAAACGGGCAAATGTTAGTTAATAAAACCAATTATAACTACTTTTTATTGAATGATATAACGATCTCTAAATTATTATATACCTTAATTATTCAAATCTGCAAAATTTATGCCTCAAAAAAATAAGTTTTAAATATCAAGTTTTTGTAATATTATCGAATGAAGGCAGATGCTTTTACTTGATTTTTAATAAAAAAACGTTTATTTTAACATTCTTGCATCCAAACGACGCAGTTCTGAGCCTGATAAATGAATTTTATATTTTCGATATACATTTTTGTAATCCTCACCATCAAATAATTGGAAATGATGAGACATGTGGGAGTAATGACTTCATGATGAACCAAAGAGTAGCCGATATCACGAAAAGCCTGGAAAACCATTTTGGCGAACCGAAATGGGCAGGGGGAGGGCGTCCGCTAAACAGCCTGATCAATACGGTGCTATCTCAAAACACGAACGATAAAAATCGTGATGCCGCTTACGAGGCGCTTCGGAAAAAATACCCTGCCTGGGAGGATGTCATGAACTCATCGCCTGCAGAGATCGCCGCCGCGATCAGGCCTGCTGGACTGTCCAATCAAAAGAGCGTTCGCATTAAACATATTTTGGAGTGGATCTACGAAACGTACGGTAGCTTAGATATCGACTTTATCTGCTCGAGGAATCCACAAGAGGTGATCGATGAGTTTATGCAATTAAAAGGGATCGGGATCAAGACGATAAGCGTGGTACTGATGTTCACGTGTGGTGTCGATATCTTTCCGGTGGATACGCATGTCCATCGGATCTGTCGCCGAATCGGACTGGTGCCGGACAATGCGTCGGCGGAAAAGACGCACCATCTGATGCAATCCCTGGTACCTGGCAATAAATCGTATTCACTGCATATGAACTTTCTCAAGCTGGGCAGGACCATCTGTAAGGCAGCGAAGCCGAGATGCGATGAATGCCCGATTGTACGGCTCTGTAATTATGGAGTGCAATTGAATCAGTCATCGAATCAGAACCGATGATTCATATCAGAGGGGTGTATCAAAAAACCGATCTATTACGATGATATTGCAATAAATAGATATTTTGTATCATATCCAACAATATAAAGGGGTATCTTAACCATGTTCACTATGAATGACCCGGCGACCGGATCGAGTATCTGGGTATAAACATGAAAGCATCGGCGATAGCGTTTTCGAACATTGCGTTGGTCAAATACTGGGGCCGGTCAGCGGAAGAGAGATCGGCATTGAATATCCCGCTGAACGACACGGTGAGTATGACGAAGTACGGCCTGGTGGACGGCATTTGTCTGCAGAGTCATACCACGGTGGAATTTAGCGAACAGTACGATCAGGATACGGCTGTTCTCAATTCCAATCCGCTGCGCGGCAGTCGCATCGACCGCATCCGGCGCGTCATCGATGCGTTGCGTGAACTTGCCGGAATCGAGTTAAAATTCATGATGCAGAGCAGAAACGATTTCCCGACTATGGCAGGACTGGCTTCGTCTGCGTCAGGCTTCGCTGCTCTGGGCCTGGCAGCCGCCTCGGCGCTTGGTTTGACCATGAGCCGGGAAAAGCTGTCCTCTTACGTGCGGCTGGGTTCGGGATCGGCGGCACGGTCTGTATTCGGAGGCTTTGTCTACCTGTATCAGGGAGGATCTCACGAGACAGCTTATGCAGAAAAAATATGCTCCTGCGATGAATTCGACATGAGCGTGGCGATCGCCATCATCGATGAAAACGAAAAGCCAGTGTCGTCTGAAGAGGGGCATGCGACGGCTCACTCGAGCCCGTTCAATGATATCCGTATCATCAAATCACAACAACAGGCTGAAATTGTGCGCAAGGCGATACTGGAGAACGATTTCACGACGGTCGGCCGTACAGCAGAGGAAAATTGTAAATACATGCACGCCGTGATGATGACATCCGATCCGCCGCTTTTTTACTGGTCTCCTGCGACACTGAACGTGATGAAAACGATCATGAAGCTCAGAAGTGCAGGGATGGAATGTTATTTTACCATCGATGCGGGACCCAATGTTCATTGTCTATGCCATCGGTCCGACCTGGAATCGGTCGCCAGGGAGATCAGCGGCATTGATGGAGTGCAGCGAGTCGTTCCCGCCGTCGCGGGTAAAGACGCGTTCGTAACTGATGAACATCTGTTTTAATTGCTAAGGTAATTTTAAAGTTTTATGGAAAAATGAAAAACATGATGTAAGGCTATCAATCGCTTAAATAGGGAGATAAGATGAATGATTATGTGATTCTGGTCGATGAACATGACAATCCGGCTGGTTTTTCGGAGAAGATGAACGCCCATGAGCAGGCTGTTTTACACCGCGCGTTCTCCATCGTTATTCTAAATCAGCGTGGTGAGATGCTTTTACAGCAGCGGGCAGATCATAAGTATCACTCCGGTGGAATGTGGTCCAACGCATGTTGCAGTCATCCGCGCCCCGGCGAAAGTGTGGAACAGGCTGCTCATCGGCGATTGGGGGAGGAAATGGGTTTCGATTGTGATCTAAGCGAAGTCCACCAATTTATCTATTACGCCGAATTAGATCATGGCCTCACAGAACATGAGTATGATCACGTCCTGTTCGGTACCTATGACGGACCCATCGAGATCAATCCGGATGAGGTGCAGGATTACAAATGGATAGGGATCCCTGACCTTGCCGTTGATATGAAAACTAATCCGGACATCTATACTGTGTGGTTCAAGATATTATTTCAGCATTTAATCGATTCGAAACTATTGCAGTAAATCTCTCGATTAAACCTTTAACCGCTTTTTATCAGCATGTCTGGTAGTTCTACAATCCCCTGAATCATAAATTTACGCATCCAACCGATTATGCAAGTATTTAAGAATATTGATATCTGCATACGAGGGGATATGTATGAATGAACAAGGAATTGTCGTTTTGGGCGGCGGGCTCTCAGGCCTGGGAGCAGCATATCGCTTGAATCAGGACGGCATAAAGGCAACGATTTTTGAGAAAGAAGATCAGGCCGGGGGAATATGCCGGACGATAAACAAAGATGATTTTTTGTTCGACATCGGTCCACACATCATCTTCAGTCCCCCAGCCCAAATCAAAGAGCTGGTCGCTTCGCTGATCGATAACAGTGAGGTATACTGCCACAATTCGATGCTCTATCATTCTCAAATCAAGGGTAATTACATCAGAGCACCCTATCAGGCCCATCTGTATGGCCTGCCGGCAAAAGAAATTATAATCAGTTTGATCGACTACGGCTTGTCAAAATTTAGAGATGAGAAGAAAGCGTCTAATTACGCCGACTTCTTCCGATCCGTTTTGGGGAATAGAATATTTAAGAATTTTTTCTTGCCCTATGATCAGAAACGGTTGCGATATACACCCTATTTGCTGGATGCAGAATGGGTAAAACATCGGGTGACCAGGCCAAACTTCTTTGAGCTTGTGCGAGGATCGCTACGCGATACAGGCAGTTCCATGGATGAGAACGCCGAGTTTCAATACCCTTCCAGGGGAGGCATTCAGAGTTTCATCAATGCATTGGCAAATCGTCTATCGTTCAATCAACTGCAGTTAAACAAGGAAGTAGTCTCGATCCATCCGCGGATTAAAAAAATCAAATTCAGCGATGGTACTTCGAGTCATTATTCACAGATCTTGTCGAGTCTGCCGCTGCCCGAGGTGATCAACATGATGGAAGGCATCCCCGGGGAGATCAGAGAGATAGCCAATAGAGAAATTCAATATACATCCGGATATGTCATCAATCTCGGTGTCAAACGACACCCGGTTTCGCCCTTTCGAATTATTCGCTACCACGAGCCCGATATCTTGTTTTATCGGGTGACGATTCAATCGAATGTGGCGCCTTATAGCGCGCCTGCGGGACACAGCATTTTGTGTGCAGAGGTCTCCTATCATGCCGAACGATTCCCTTTATCACGCGAGGAAGCCTACTTGCGAACCGTCGCCGACCTGAAGAGGGTGGGTCTGCTAGAACACGAGAGTGAGATCGTGACGAGCGATGTTTCGGATCTGAAATATTGTCATCTCATATTTCAATGTAACTACGAACCTCATCTGAAACTGGTGATCGATTTTCTGGCTCACCACGATATCCATAGCTTCGGTCGATGGGGAGGATGGAAATATTTATTGATGGGGCCATCGATACTGAGCGGAATAAAAGCGGCGGATTCGTTCCTGGAGAACTATAAAAAAGAGAGAAAGTACGGATTGGCAGTCGCCTAGATCCATCCGGTTTAAGGATTCGTGATGACGGGATTTTGTGGCGGGGTAGGAGCGGTGTAATCAGGCGGTACATAAAACTCGTACGCACCGATATCAGGCGCACTGCCGTAATAATTTAGGTTAACACTATCATTGGCGTTCCATTGAATGGATCGATCGAGCGTGATCGTATTAGTCGAATAGTCGATACGCACGATTCGTACCGGCTCACTCCTGCCGACTCTGATCTGGTCACCGTCGGTGATCGACCAGCCGTCAATAAAATATCCGGCATCTTCTACACTTACCAGATTACCACTGCCAGCCGAGGTCGTTCGCGTTAGCGACGCGCCGGCGTCACGACAGGGAGATCCAGACATTAATTCAAAATTAAACCCGGTCTCATTCAGGAACATCGGATCAAGATCTAAATTCGTTTCAGTGAATAGCATAGAATAAGACTGTTTCGCCTGGTCTAATGATAGTTTTTGATTGTTGTATTCGAAAAAATAGATCACTTTTTCACTTGCATTCAAACCGCGGATTAAGTTGGAATCGAATCGATCCGTTGGGGTGGATCGGAGAACGCGGGAGTAAAAGATCTGAAAAGCGTTCGCGTTCGAGATGCCGTTTTTATAGATAATGTTGTTCTTGAAAATATTCGGACCAAATGGTGTGATCGTGGTGTAGACGGATAATTTGATGCCGTGCCAGGGGGTGGCCTGTTGATCGAAATTGTAGATCACATTGTTGTATATTTTATTGTAGCGGACATAAGGTCGATCGTCGGTCGCTTGCAGCAAAATCCCCGCCGCATCAATGTCGATATCCATATTAAAATTTCGGGTCATAATGTTTCTGCGCACAATCGTATACTCCGATCGTAACTGGATGCCTGACGCTCCGTCGCGATCTGTACCCGGATTGTGTATCCTGTTCCCTTCGATTAAGATCCACGCAGCGAGTGCCCCTGTTGCCAGACAGTTGTCGCCGATGTCATGAGCATAATTGTTACGAATGATATTGAACCGGGTCCTGTCACCGGCGCACGTGATCCCACCATGCCGCGCATTGGATACATCATTACCCTCGACGATATTGTATCGCGCTCCGTATACTTCACCGAGATCATCGGAACCGATATGGATACAATCCCCTTCGATATCGCCACTGTCCACTACATTATTTCTGATCCTGTTGTGATTGCTGCCATCACCCACCTCAATTCCGCACCAGCCAGTCTGCCGGGACATGCGACAGTCCTCGATGATGCAATAATCGAATCCTTCAGGAAATGAACGAATGAAATAATTGCAGCTTTCGAAAGAGAGTTTACGGATGATAATATAACTACGACCACTTAAATTGGCTCCGTCGGGTCGCGAACCGATTATAGCCCGTTCTGCAGCGTACCCGGAATACGTGATGTATAGGCCCGCGGCTCCGCTCGACAAAGGTTGAATGGTCTCCGCATAGTATCCCTGGCGGAGATAGGCCGTATCACCTGGTCTTAATTCGTTATTCGCTTTACCGATCGTTTTCCAGGGGGCATCTATTGAACCTGAGTTCGCATCGTCGCCAGACGGAGAGATGTAATAGTCTGCCGAATGCAACGGCGTCCCTGTCATGATTATACCCATGACGATTAGACTGATTACTCTCCGTTGCAGGCTATGTGTTGATAGAATGAGTTGATGGATCATAAGATTTAATTGTATCAGATTCGTTACTCGCTAACCATCCGGTGTCCGTTCAATCACTGTCTGAAATATAATTATTAAATATTGTTAAAATACTCATAAAAAGCAACAAAAAATATACCAGAGTATTCCTTTTTATCGGTATTATGATTATAATTATAAATATTTCATAGAGTTATGAAAAAATAATATTTTATGATACAGTACAACAGGCTGGATGAGTGGGGTTTCAATTACAATTTTTACTTACGCTTTTGTATCAGCAGCTCATGATAAAGAAAGTGGTAATTTTCCAACATCCTGCTGAGGGTAAATCGGTCAGCGATGAAAGATTTCCCGCGTACACCGTGCATTTTCACCATTTCCGGATTCTCGATGTATCGTTTCATCGCCATGGCGAGCGATCGGCAATCTCTGACTGGTACGATCAGTCCGCTCTGATTCGGTATAATCACCTCGGCTGCATAATCGAGATCCGTGGCAATAACGGGCCTTGATCTGAGATAAGATTCAACCACAACCCTGGATAATCCTTCCTGTACGGATGAGTTGATCAGGAAGCTGCACACATCGATCATTCGGTGAACATCAGCGCGATGACCGGCAAAAATAACGACATCATCGAGTCCCAACTGATGCACTTGTGTCTCGAGTTCGGGTCGCATCGGACCATCTCCGACGACGAGCAGTTTAATTTTCTCCCGAATCTCCTTTGGCAATTGCTGAACCGCGAGAAAGAGGTAGGCATGACCTTTGACAGGCACTAAACTCCCGATGGATCCGATGACGATTTTGTCGCTTTCTTTCAAGTTCGTGATCAAAGGATCTTCAGCATCAAACTGGCCATGGTCATCGTTCAGTTCAATCCCGTTGTATATGGTTCGAATTTTATCTTCAGAGATTTTAAATTGATGGATCAGGTTCTTTTTAACCGATTCACTCACGGCCACGATCGAATCGCCCAACATCCTGAATCGTGTCTTATCAGGGAATGAGGATCTGGCAGTATACAGCAGCGGTGCTTTCAGCCGGATAACTTTTTTCAACATCATGTATAAAATCGAAGCATAACGGTGGTTGGAATGAACAATGTCTGGTCTAAGACGCAATAATAATCTGGCAAGTTGAATCAGGGTCAAAGGAAATGATTTCACAGATGAGATGGATATCGCATGGCAGTCAACGCCCAGCTGCGCAACCCGGTCGTACAACAGACATCTGTTCGAAGCGAAATAAGTCTCTTGAAACTCGTTCCTGAAATGGCTGACCATATCGAATACGCCTTGCTGGGCGCCGCCCCATCCTGATCCCGCCTTATGAATGTAGAGGATGGTATGATGTTTTAATGCGGGTAGTGCTTGTTTCGTCATTCTGCTCACCTGTCCCATAAGAAGCTTAATACGTTATCACCGTCGAGTATTTATTCGGTTTGAATTTATTTATAGTTCATCGTGTGCATCGAATCCAATAAATTCACCAGTCCAAACAGCATCCAGGCCTGCATCGCGATGAATGGACCACGGATTTTATAGAGAGGAGTCGCCTGATAGTAAAAATATCCGGCATCCGATTTAAAATTTTTTACACACCAGTCATATAGATTCCAGGATGTCGTCATTGGAAAATTCATCAGCTTCACTAATACATTAAACAGGACCAGTGCCTGGGCACAGTCCCTGAGGTCCAGTTTAGTCAGCAACGAGTCGGCGTTTGCAGGTGTCCCTGTCAATATCTTATGCACAGGTCTCCCGTTGGATTTGAAAAATGTCTTAAGATAGAAGGCCAGTCCTTTCCCCAGACTTTGGTTGAATTCGGTGTTGCGCATATAAAATTGATACTTTGCTAATCCCTCCAGTATGAAACCGGTATGAAAGCTATCGATATACGGTGCACCCGGTTCGTAAGGCCATGAACCATTGCTCGATTGGTGCTTCACCACGTATCGTAGGTTGTTCGATATGATCTCGTCCACCCGCGGATCAGGTTTCATCGCATTGTATCTTGCGATTGTGCCGCACAACAACGCTGGAAGATTCGGAATAAAGTGAGGATTATTCGGATGATAGGTGAAGTACGAAAGATTGCTATCGACCTGAATAATGGCTAATTCTTCCAGGAAGTAGCGAATTCCGCTTTCCGCAAATTGCAGATAGCGGTCGTTACCGAGTATCTGATGAGCCGTTATCATCGCTTCAACGGCGAGTGCTGTGATAAGTGGAGAAGGGGTGTCCGCGCTTGAGTCGTATGATTTCATCGAAAGATTGTAGCCGGAGCCGAGGCTGAAATGTCGTGATTGTGCGGATTTGTTCTCGATGAGCCATTCCAGACAGTATATTGCCTTTTCGCGATATTGGGGATCGCCGAGGATTTTATACAGCATCAGACAGGAATGAGCGATGAGGCTCATCGCTTTGGAATATTGTTTGGGTTCTTTATAAAGTTTCTGCAGCGGAAACGGAGATATCCGGATCAGCTGAGTCAACAGTGCACCCAAAATAGCGGGATGAATTCGCCTGGTAAGGGATGGAGTCAATACATCGTATGCTTCATGCCCTTTGTAGTTAGATTTTTCTAAATAATCGAGTAGTGAATCGATCGTCTGGAGGACCTGGTCATTATTTTCTGTGTTATTTGCGTACATGTTCATATACTTCGCTGAATTTCCTGGTGACTGATCTTGAATCGAATTGTGATTTTGCTTTTGCTTTATTATTGACTGAGATCCTCGACCTTAAGTGCAGGTTCGATAGCAGCCGCTCGACTCGATCGGCTATCAGATCCGGTCTTCCGGGCGGAATCAGAAAACCATTTTCACCATCATCGATGATCTCGGGTATGGCGCCGCAACTCGTCGTAATGATCGGCAATCCCGCGGCCATCGCCTCTAAGATAGAGTAGGGCATTCCCTCCTTATGGTGAGAGGGGAGAATGAAGATATCGCCGGACATCAGAAAATCGATCTTCTCATCATCACGAATATACCCTCTGAAGTTGACAGCATCGCAAAATGGCTTTTTGCTGCACAGCAATTTTAATTTCCCCATATCCTTGCCTTCACCCGCAAAAGAGATACGGAGGTTCGGATATTTTTCTAAAATCAGTGGAATAGCCTCATAAATATCGAGTATCCCTTTCTCTGCTTCCATGCGCGATAAAAATAGGAGATGAAACTCATCCTGACGTTCGCTCCTAGTGCGATCGAATTGTGTGACATCGATCATATTGGGAATTACGGCGATCTTGTGGACATCAACGTATTCCAGTAAGGGCTCCCGCTGTATCTTAGTCAAAACAATGAGGCGCGAAGACCATTTTAGCAAGCATCGCAGGTAGATCGGGATCGTGCCATGCTGTTTAACCCGCTCCAGATCACCACCGTGTAATTGGGTTACAATGGGCAGCCTGAACATTCTGGAGATCAGCACGAGGGAAAATTCGCGCATGAGTGATTTATAATCAAATGACGGATTCAAATGAACCACGGCCGGGCGCTGAAAACATACTTTCAGCAGATACCGAATCGGCGTAAAGAGTGATGTGATGATGACATTCAGCACACCACCCTGTTTAGAACTGCCGACCCTGAAATAGTCGAGATCATACTGTTCTCGAAGTTGCGAAGTCAACAATGCTCTGATATGATTGGCAACGCCACCCTGTCGCGATCGATGGGGCCCGACCAGTAATATTCTAACCATGTGTACGCCGACTCATTCCAATTATCTTGAGTTGCTGGTATTTGCTGCTAACTGTGAATCCGTGATTCTGTCCGATAAGACGAATAGAGCCGTTGTCGTAAACCAGAATGGGAAAGCCAGCACATCATAGAACCAGACGGGATTATAGACCAATCCGGCCAGATAAACGAACAAAATGCCGTTGTAACCCAGGGAAATTCCTCGCCAGAACCTGGAATCCAATTTATTGTACAATTTGAGATTGAATCGCCAGAGCTGCAGGTAGAGGAGTAGAAAGAGAATCAATCCCACGAAACCAAATTCCAGAATAATGGACGTGTATTGAATTCCGCCAATTTTACGTCCTTCGTACTCCTTATCCAGCTTGCCGCTGTATTTGGTGAAATAGCTTTCCGAAGCGTTCCCCGGGCCATATCCGAACAGGAAATTAACCGGATCCTCCAGCAGCAATTGGTGGCTGATCTTGATCACCTGATATCGGCCGAACGTTCCTTCTTTACGTAGCTGGTCGTTGAGCACCACTAACTTGGAGGGTGATGAAAAGAAATCGATGATATTCCCACTATATCGACTGTCATGATAATTCATAGCCAGCCATGTTAACAACACCAGTACGGCCAGATAGATGGGTGCTTTGATCACGTTCTGGATCGTGAAACTGCTGCCGATGATAAGACAGATCAAGATGACCAGCGGTATGGTATAGAATCCGAATTGTCCGGAACCGAAGATCACCGGGAATATGCATCCGATGATGCCCAGCAGGTACAGGTAATTTTTCGTCTGGATCAGCAAACCCGTTAATATGCTGACCATAAATGTCATCAAAATGGCCATCGCACCGGTCGCCTTCCAACCGAGAGTTCCTACGACCTGATCGGCGACGTCTTCACCATAGGTGCCATAAAAAATTGTTTGTACAACGGTGATAGGGATCTGCAGCAGTCCCAGCACGATGAGTACATACAGAAAGACGCGATAGAATTTCTCTTCCATCTCGATGTTTCTGAGAATGTAAAACATGAGTACGTACTTGAAATAATTACGCAGTCCCAGAAGCATTGTGACGAACGATACATTGTTGTACAGAGCGCTGAATACACCAATCAGCAATAGTAACAGCATGATCAGATCGAACGAGGTCGACCTCCATTGTCTCTTCTCAGCCTGAATATACAACGCTTTAGCTGCGAACACGAAGATGATCACGTCGGGCAGCCAGGTGATCTCCTTGGGAATAATTTCTAAAACACCAAATAACCAGTTGAACAGGAATGTGGAAGCGAAGATGATAATGAGACCGACCTTATTGTTCATGAAGATGGAGATCAATAAGGCGATGCCTAAAAAGAGCAACCACCAGATGGGTGATAACGCAACATAGATTAAACCTGTCAATCCCCCCAATGCGATGATAAGCACTATCTGAGACAGGTTGTCAGAGAGCGCATTTTTCGTGGTAATTTTACTCATAGTTCATTTCACTTTTGTTTTATGATATATTAGTTATATAATTTATTAATAATTTTGCCTGATGATCCCAGGTAAAGTTGTTCAGGATGAATTCCCTTCCCTGCCGGCCCAAACGCGTGAGCTGATCTCGCTTTTCATAGACCTGGAAAATGAGTCGGGCGATGTCCTCTGATCCGGTGGAGTCCAGAAAAAAGCATGATGTGTTGTTCGACAGAACATGCGTATGTGCCTCGATTTTAGAGACGATGACCGGTTTCGCCATCGACAGATACTCGAATAATTTTAACGGACTGCTGACGCGCCAGCACCAGATGTTCGGAAGAGGAATAATACCGACATCTGCTTCGGCAATAAATTTTGGTATTTCTTCATGGTCGACAGGGTCGTGGACGATCACGTTTCTGATGTTCGATTCCTTAATGACTTTTTTTATACTCGCTACCGCATTTCCTCTTCCGAGAATGAACAGTTGAACCTCGGGCAGCAGGGTGTTAATTATCTCCATGGCTTCGACCGTCTCTTTAATCCCTCTGTTGTCGGCAATAGCACCGTGATACATAACTCGAAAAGGCTTGTTGTTTCCTTCTTTGTTCACATCAGCGTAGTTTGCAGGATTAAACAGGCTGGTGTCGACACCGGACATCCAGATACCAATTTTTTTATTCGTTAATTTGAATTCGTCTCTCACGAAATCTCTCAGCGCCGGTGTTATCACTGTGATACCATCATAGACATATTTTCCGATCAGCAACGAAATCCGGTGCAGTAGCTTTTTAAATTTGCCGCTGAACCCCTTTGAGCGAACGGGAAGCGTGCGAATATCGAGAATGAACCGAGTCTTACGTCTTAACAGTTTGCTTATTAGTATCGCTGGTACGAGGAAAATAGCCGTGATGGGGTGCGTGATCACTGCATCCTGTTTACCTGCTAATACCCAGTAAAGCGCATAGGCCATGACTTGAATATGAAACGTGATCGAAACAAACGGAAATTTATTTATCACGGGTAATTCGTTTATCTGCAAGTTTAAATCATGCGCAGCATGCTTCCCTGATGAAGTGGATAGCGTGACCAGGCGAACACGATGTCCCTGGCGAACCATCGATTTTGCCATTTCCAGCCACGTGGATGAATCGAGGTCGTGCTTAAGGTCTTTCTGTGCTATCCAGAGAATATTCATATTAAAAGACAAATATGGGTTTTGGTAACATCTTGTTAATTAGTTCTCGTTCTTCATCGAGAAAGGTTTTATTGAAAAACGAGATCAGTAAATAGATCAATATACTCAAAATGATCACAATGAGTAGCGTGTAAACATTTGTCGCCATTGTCCGTAAAAAGTATACGGGCAATGCCAGTAAGACTGAATTGAACGTTATCTTGAGAAACGGATAGGTTTCGATCGTCAAGGGAACGTACTTCCTAATTTTAAAATAGATATAGATGTTTTGAAATAATCTTGCCGTACAGGTAATTAAACCGACCCCTACTATTCCCATGAAATTAATGATTAAAATATCACCGATCAGATTATAGATTGAAAAAATCTTGCTTGTAAAGGTGATCTTGACTTTCTCCTTCGCCTGAACGACCAGTTGCAATGGGAATTGAAAACTGTTGATTATCATGAATGTCGTGAACACGATCAATACGTTTAAAGCGGGTAAATATTTCTCGTCGAATAAGTAGAGAATTATTTTATCGCTCAACAGGAAGAGGCATACGAAAGTTGGCAATGAAATGAAAGCGATGATTTTCAGCAAGAAATTAAAATTCGCGTTAAGGTTTTCACCGTCCTGATTTTTAGTGAAGTTCGAGAAAAATACCGGGCGTATGAGCGATTTCAAAAACTTAAATGGCAGAATTTTCGATACCAGTTCGATGATCTGATTCGCAAAGGCGTACAGCCCGACCATGGACGGTCCCAGGAAAGAGGAGATTATGAAGAAGTCGGTCTTCACGTCAAGAATCGTTTCACCTACCTCATCGAGATAACTGAAACCCGCGTATTTGAGAATCCGTCTTAACGGGAAAGGCTTACGATCGGAGTCGTGGAATCGTGCATAACCGGAATAGTAATATATGAGTTGCATGACGAGCAGGGTGGCGTAATTGATGGTCTCGGCGAGCAGCAACCCTTTAATCCCCATGCCTCGCTCAAGAAACAGATAGATCAGAACCGCTCTGATCACAGCGGAGACCATGTAACTCAGCAGAATATATTTATTCAGCAGGAGTGAACTCAGGGTCACTTCCACGATCTGAATTTCCAGGAACAGGATGATGCCGATGGCAAAATATTCGACATAGACGTTAAAGTTTTCCACTTTAAGCAGATGATTGACCTGATCCTTAAATAGCCATATCAAGGCCAGACATAGTACGGTTAGCAGTAACCGGAGCAAGATTCCGGAACGGAATAATTTTTTTAGAATATAGAACTCTTCGGTCGTATTGTATTCGGGCACATATCGCTGAAACACATTGAGCATGCCCATCGAAGAGAACAGAGTCAGGTAACCGATAATAGCCAGTAACAGGTTGTAAATTCCATAATCGCTGATCGACAATTTTTTGACGATGTAGATTGTGACCAATAAATTGATCACAGGTACAGTCATCTTTTGAATGAAGATATACTGTGCATTCTTTTTTATGTTTGTCGTCTGGTCTGTCATGTGTTGTCTATGCTCTTTCAAAATAAGTTGTCATTTTACCCACGATTTTTTCCCATGTGTGGTTCGTCTGCACCAAATTATAGGCGTTTTCGGCGACTGTTCTGGCAAGAGCCAGGTTATGATAAAGATCGATGATCTTGGCAGCCAGTTGTTCGTCATTATCGGTTTGTACGACGTAGCCCGTTTCGCCATCCTTGATGATATCATACAATAAGAAATTACTGTCACCCACGATGCACGTACATTTCTTGCACATAGCCTCCAGCACGGATTGCAATCCGCCGAGGTGACCGGGGAGTAGGAATACAGAGGTCTCGTCGAATAATTTCTCAATCGTGTCGCGAGTCAGGTTTGGATATTGTATGATGTCCTTCGGAAGATAGGACGGGCAATTCCCTCCGATGATCAAGCGAATATCAGCGCATTTTTTCTTCACATGCTCAAACGCCTTTACGACCGTCAGACCGCCCTGCCTTTCGAACTCGGTCGTCAGAAAAAATAACGTGAAACCGTTCGCCTCCTTGTTTCGGATATCGACGTTAATCCAGCCGTTATGATTCACACCCGATCCGACAACCACTACTTTGTCTTCGGGTATTTGATAATCGCTAAGGAATGATTGCTTGATATATTCATTAAAGGTGAAAATTTTAGTTGCTCTGTTGTATGCATCGGTCTCGAGTGAGTACCATTTCTGTACTTCATGACGGTTGCTTCGTAGCGACCATTTCGGCCATACTTTTTCTGTGATCTTCTGCGTCAGGTCGGTGTAGATGAAGTATGGCTTGGAGCGCTCGTTTTTAGTGATGCTGAACTTACACTGTGTTTGAAAGATGATATCGTAATCGTTCCTGGCTGTGATGTGTCGATCACAGTGTGCTGTCATCTTTTGAAACGCGTAGCTGTTTTTACTATGGGTCTGTTTGTAATAGATCCCGGAATTAAACAGTGTATAGAGTATGTTATACATCGATGAAAATTGCATCGATTTTCTTCTGATGACACGGCCTGCGTCCACATTCTCCACCACATGGTGTGAATGTTTCATGGCTTGAAGCAGGTATTGATTGAGGTTTGAATAAATTCCTGCTCGCAAGAATAAAATATTCATCGCTTGTTTCCCTTAATAATAACCCTAGATGTTTGCCTGAATTACGCTGTTGATGCTCTTTACCAGGTTATTTACCTATTTCCAATGCATGCTTTACCAGGAAATCGATCAATTCGTAATTTCGTTTCAGAGGTGGTGTCGATGGCTTATCGCGTTTTCGGACTTTAATCTGATGTATATCCGCGACGGATTGAATCATTTTTAATCGGCCTCGATCCATTAGATGCTTGTCGACTCCTCCGAGTCTGCCTTGAAAAATCGAATACACGGGTACACCGAGCACGGCTGCTTCGCGGTTCATTGTCCCGCCGCCTCCGATGACGATGTCTGAGTTCCAGATGAGAGATAACCCGTTAATGGCACTGGAAGGGAAGATCACCTTATTCATCACCGAATCCTCTTTTAAGTAATCGAGTATTTGCCTCTGCTGGGATGCTGTTCGTGAGATGATGATCATCTTCGCCGCGGCAAATCCTTTAAAATAGTTTAAAGATTCAAAGAATAGTCGGCTGCTTTCCTCTTTATAATAGTGTGCATCGGTAGCCGGAGGCCTGATGGTGATAATGACCGACTCGGGGTCCGGTACGATTTCATTCAAAGTGACGTCAGGATTTAATAAACTTCCGACATAGATATTCTCTTTTATGCCAGGGTAAAAGATTAACCGGGACAGATCGAATCGATCTTCAAAATCCTCTTTTGTCAGGACATCTGGCACGGCCAGACGTGTGATGAATCGATTGATGATCGAGAGACTGGCGTGTTCGTAGTCCCACATCACGAACGTCGGAATGCGCAGCATTCCGGCTGCCATGATCTGGCTTCTCGAGCCATGGGATATGGCAACGGAAATATGCTGATTCTTGACCAATTTGATGAGTCTGGCGATTCTGCCCGTATGACCCACGATCTTATGAATTCGGTTTTTACCATGATGATGACTGATACGTATGATGTCTAAACCGAACAGATCGGCCAGTTCGAGCGTTTGAGAGCAGTCTCTCGCGGTTAAAAACAATGAGTGTCCTTGATTCTGCAGTTCCTCGACGATAGGCTTCAGAATGAGGACGTGCGGTGTATTTTCAAAATCAATCCAGATGCGCATGTTTCGGTATTTAATCCTTTTCTCATGATCGTTAATTAATTTTATGATAATCGGATGAAAAAAAAGGGAGTGGAGAATCTCCCCATTTCCCAATTTTTAAGATATGTGTCGCTTTCTGTACAAATGATTTTTCAATAAGCACCCTTCATCGAGATAACTGCCCAAAACGTCTTAAAGAGTATTTTGAGATCAAAGAATAGAGACCAGTTCATGATGTATTTCAGATCCAGTCGCACCATATCATTAAAATTCGTCGAACTTCTTCCGCAGATCTGCCACAGTCCTGTTATCCCGGGCTTGGCGGTTAGAAATCGTCGTTTATGCCACAGGTCATAACGAGCCACCTCATAGGGGATCGGAGGTCTGGGGCCGACGAGGCTCATATCGCCCTTGATAACGTTGATCAATTGGGCAAATTCATCAAGACTGGTTCGTCTGAGTAACTTACCGACCGGGGTAACTCGGGGATCATTCGAGAGTTTGTAGATGGGTTTATCGGAACTGCCATTATTTCCACCCTTACCGTTCCCATCCCCATTTTTATTTCCGTTATCGCCGTTGATAAAGTCACAAACGAATTTTTCGTGAATACTCGAATCTTGCTCTACGTACATCGTCCTGAATTTATAGATCGTGAATTGTTTCCCCATGTAACCGATCCGCTCCTGTTTAAAAAGAATAGGCCCCTTCGATGTCAGCTTGATGCCAAGCGCGATCAATATCAGAAGAGGGGACAGGATGATCGTCGCCGTGACGGAGATGATCAGATCAAACATTCGTTTTATAATTTTCTGATGTTCGTTCTTTATGTCGAAAAAGATTTCATTCAGCAGACACAAAGGGTTATCCAGCGCCAGAATACTGTCACCTCTCACATCGAACCTGGTTTTGATCGGAGCGATCGGTGTCAGATTATCATAAAACAAATTGGTGCTTTGCTGGAGAAAATTTGATTTAATTTTCCTTACGTTTTTCTCCAGCTGATTTGTATTGCTCTCATCCTCTACGATTTTTTCATTGACCAGATTGTTTATCTCGTTCTCATGATCGGGATACGAATATAACTTAAATACCAACTTCGGCAAATTTATCGCTGTCGTAAATTCCTGCAAATCATTCAGTTTGCTTTGAATCTTGTCAATTACGGTCTGTCCGCCCTCGGCCTCCGTACCTGGTAGTAAAACTGCCAGTTTGAAGTGCCAGTATTTCACAACGACATCCGTAATTCGCAGCGATTTCCTGACCAGATTATACAGAACACGTTCCAACCGATAATATTTGCCTTCATAACCGATGAATGGGTATGAGTTTTTCTTGTCCTCGACATCGATGATCAGAAGAGAAAAATAGTATTTGTCGTGACGCTCTGCGTGTCTCTTTTCAATTAGATAAAGATGTCTGAAAAACTCAATAGAATTTAAATATTCATTATGCGATTTGTTGTTACTAGTCTTACCGTTCCCAGATTCAAAAATATCATTTAACCATTTTCGTTTGGATATATTTTTGACAACTTTATCCAGGTTTAGGCTATCTTCTGCTGCATAGTTCATATAGATGTTTTCCCCCGGGTTAATTATGCATAATACAATCTATGACGATAGTGTATTAATGACTAATGTGAACCAAACCTAGACTAGACAGCGGTCTTATAATACTTTTTATAAGAACTCGGAACACCAGCCTCAACAGCTTTGTTGAGAACGATGCCCATAATTTTTGATTTCGCTTTATCAAACATTTCTACGGTTCGGCTGATTGTTTTCTGCTGGGTTGATCCGGCTGAACAGACGATTAACACGCCGTCTACCAGGTTACCCAGGACTGATGTGTCGGTTACTAACAATACAGGCGGTGAATCAAACAGAACCACGTCGAACTTTTTCTTGACGAGCGATACGAAAACGCTCATTCCTTTGCTTCCCAATATCTCTGACGGATTCGCAGTAGGCGTCCCGGTCGTCAATACGGAGAGATGCTCAATACCAATCGGTTGAATGACCTTATCGATCTGGGAATAGAGTTTGGAAAGATTGCTGAAATCGAATTTCCGATCGTTGACCAGATATTGATACAGGTCTTTTTGCTCCGATCCTTCTTTGGGTTCATTCTTCATCGACAGTCTCGAATTCATGAAATCCTCCCACAGATGTCGTTCGTCCGGGGAAAATTTATCATCGACGAAATCCTTGAACGGTCTGGAGTGTAAGATATCGACCAGTCCGGGTTCGCGTTCGAGTCTGAACAGTTTATGAATGATCGGACGACGCAGGTCCGCATCGATCAACAACGTCTTGTAACCCAATTGCGACGTGGTAATCGCCAGATTGATGGCCGTAGTCGACTTTCCCTCTCCGGGATGCGCGCTGGTGATGAGGAACGAGTTCATCCTGAAATCAGAGGAGGTAAACTGCAAATTGGTACGCAACATCCGGAAAGCCTCCGCGGCGGGAGATTGGCCGTCATAGAGCGTAATCAAATGATTCATCTCATCATAAGTAGGCCTGCGCTCTTCGTCGATCGCATCCAGGTTACCGTTAACGTTCGCCTTGAATCGCGGGATCGTCCCGATGACGGACAGTTCGGTGAAATCCTCGATCTCTTCCGAAGTTCTTAATCCGTTATCGGTCATCTCGGCCACGAATACGACCATACTACCCAAAATGAATCCGACGAGTAAACCGATGATGATGTTGAGTAATTTGGTCGGACGTACGGGTGCCATCGGAAGTTCAGGCGAATCGACGATTCGAATATTACCCGTGTTTTGAGCTTCTACAATTCGCGCGCGTTCTCTCTCTTCAAGTAGCATCGTGTAAATCTTATCATTGGTGTTCACGTCTCGAATCAACCGTGCCAACTGCAATTCAAAATCGGGCAGATTTTCCAACTTTTGATCGTACTCACTCAGAATCTTCTGCAACGTATTCACCTGAGCCGTGTAAGCACTTAAGTCGGCTTCGAGCGTGATCGCTTCCTGCAGGAAGTCTTTCAATTGGGATAACGGATCGACGAAATTGCCCATACGAATCATTTCCTCGGTTTCCATCGACAGACTCTGCCGTGTTATCTGAATGTCAGCTTCCAACGTCTGGATTTTCGGATGGTTGGACGCATAACCGCGCATCATCAGATCTGTCTTTTGGATCTCCAGATCGACCAACTTTTCCTTTAATTTTTCCAGACGAGGCGTAATCGTCTCGGTCGCCATAGGAATGAGCTCTTTTTGCTGGGCGTCAATCTTTTCCCGTATAAATTTCAACTGATTCTCTACCGATTGTTTATTCGCCGTTGCAGAGGTTAACAACACTTCGGCTTCCGTAACTCTTCTCAGCAACTGCTCAGTCTCCTGGTTCAGCGAGCTGATCTTATTGTGCTCTTTAAAGTCGCGTAGTTTTCTCTCGGTGGAATCGAGTTTTACCTTGTACAACAACAATTGATCTTCGATAAGCTGTCGTGTGCTGCTGATGTTCATCTTTCGTTGTTCAATTGCCCTTGTGCTAACGACGTCTGCAATCGTCTCTCCGACAATAAGCGCCACTTCCGGATCCTTGTTCTCGTAGGTTATTCTGATTAAATTCGAATTATTCGCTGGAGTCGTTACCTCTATATTCGATTGAATCTGGGCGCTCAAGTGTTTGAGCTTAGAATTGATGTCGTTTACATTCTCCGGAATGTCAAATGTCTCCTTGACATCCTCGGGTAGCCTGCTTGTAACATCGTAAGCGAATTGCTTACTGTTGATTTCTTCGACCTGATTGGATAGAAGTGTCTCTCTCCTTTCGCTCGTTCTGAAATATTCTGTATTCGGTATAGGTTGAATGAGTTCTTCATACATTATTGATAATTCAGTTCGATAGACCGGAGAAACGAGTTCATTATAGAGTATTACGACCAGTAATACTCCAATGAGGAAAGCAACTAACAACCAGATCCTTCGGCGAAATATAGCAAATATTTCGTTGAAATCACTGAATCGTTTTTCGGTTCGTGCCATGACTATCATCCATTTTTTTTGTTAGGGGGTTTATTGTTAATTAATCTGCGTTACTGTACCAATACCAGACCTGGGCGATAATGGCAACTTGGGAAGCGACGCGTATGATGCTTTGCCATGTATACCAGTTGTTGCGTTTCACTTCAACAACGTCCCCTGGAATGAGAATTGGTAGATAACTTGCTTTGCCGTTCTCTAAGTATTTTTTCAGATTGATCTCGACCTTACCATGCTGTTGCAATTCTTCGTAATCCTCTTTGATGAAATCATCTGCACCGGTAAGCAGTTTTTCAATTTTGTCCGCCGGCGGATTGAGATATGGATCTCGATACAAAATGACGTTCGAGAGTTTTGAATACTCTCCTGGGCCACCGGCTTTCGATACAAGTTCACCAACATTGGTACCATCCGGAACACGCTTCTCTCCCGGATCCTTAACCTCGCCCCATATATGCACTATAATCTCAAGGTTCTGCTCTTCTCCGATCAGGTAGTCCTCTTTTGGTGTCTTTTGATTTAAATTTTCCTGTGCAAACACAGGCCACACTAATATGCTTAGTGCTAATCCCCCAAGAGTCAGCGAGAGAATTAGTTTTCTCATCCAAAACCCTTTCATTTGATTAACATTAAATTGATTAATTACCGACATTTATACCACTTATTGATCTAAACGTCTGATCACACGAGCCGGATTTCCGGCCACAACCGTTCTGTCAGGAACGTCTTTCGTTACAACACTACCTGCCCCCACGATGGCGTGTTCGCCTATCGTCACATTGGAAAGTATCACTGACCCAGTACCGATTGAGGCCCCCTGTTTGACCAACGTCGGCTGGACGACCCAGTCGTCCTCAGTCTGTAACCGACCATCCTCAGCCGTGGCTCTGGGGTATTTATCATTGATAAACGCTACACCGTGTCCGATGAAAACATTGTCTTCTATCGTGACCCCTTCGCAAATAAACGTATGACTGGATACCTTGCAGTTCGATCCTATTACCGCGTTCTTCTGAATCTCGACAAAGGTTCCGATCTTGGTGTTATCGCCGATCTGGCAACCGTAAAGATTCACAAAATGGAAAATTTTTACACCTCTTCCAAGCTTAACATCGTCTGCAATGACCTGGTAACTCATTTCATGTTCCTTCTAACTTTCTGGTAGAGTGATGGGAATCGCTTTCCCCGCATTTTTTATCGAATCGTTGGCTGCTTCCAGTATCGTTACCACTTTCAAACCATCATAACCATCGGAAAGAGGCGTTTCGTTTTTCTGAACGCAATCGATGAAATGTGAACACTCTTTCTCTAATGGCTCATATTCATCGATACGAGGACTGTAAATATCGCCGTATCGATATGAAAAATGGAATTCTGCAAATGTATCATAATAAGGTGGCACCTTTATGCCTTTATCAAAAATTTTGATTTTTTCGTTCGTCTCGATGTCGTTGTAGACCAGCATTTTTTTGCTGCCCACTAACGTCATCTTTCTGATTTTATATGGATCTAACCAGGAATTATGCAGGAACGCGATCAAACCATCATTAAAATTCATCGAAACCCAGGCAACGTCCTCGATGTTTCGCTTATAGTGCGCCTTTCCCTGCGCATTGACACTGACCGGCATCTTACCTAACAGGTATAACATAATCGATATGTCATGCGGGGCCAGATCCCATACCACGTTGATATCATCCTGGAACAGACCCAGGTTGACCCGAGTGCTCGCGATGTACAGAATATCACCTATCTCACCGCTCTCGATAATCTCTTTAATCTTGTTGACCGATGCCGTGTATTCAAACGTGTGTCCGACCATCAGCACCTTGTTCTTCTCTTTTGCTAACCGGATCAGTTCATTACATTCTGCTACTGATGATGTGATGGGCTTCTCGATCATGACATGTTTACCTGCATTTAAACAATTTTTAGCGATTTCATAATGCGTTCTTACCGGTGTCGCAATCGCAACGACATCGATATCGTCTGAACTTAACAAATCTTGATAGTTTTTAGTCGTCTCGATCGATGGATAAAGCTGTTTCATCCGCTTCAGTCTGTTCTCGTCAAGATCACTGCAAATTTTCATGTTACAACTACTGATGTGATTGAAATTTCGTATCAGATTCGGTCCCCAATAACCACAACCGATCACCGCTACATTCGTCGTCTTCAAATCAATACTCCCTGTTCACTTGTTGCTGTTCATGGATGATTTGTCTGTTGAAAGGAATGTACTCTATACCCCCATGGATTTGTTGATACAATTCCTTTTTATCTTTAATAGCTACAACACTTTATTTTTGCGTAAACTTATTAATGGTTTTTGTGTTATTTTACAGTTATAATAAGCAGTTATGCTATATTTCCTTCGACTCATCTCCTGATTAACAATATGCGGATAAACGTAAAAAACATACTCTTTGCATGATTGGATGAAAATTGGTATACCGTCACATAAACTATACAATTTTTATCGTTTGTTAATCTTATATTTACAAGGTACCTGTTCTGCGTACGATTGTTAAGATTATTTATTATTTTTTATAACATTAAAAATATCAATAAGTATTTAATATTTATTGTATAAACGTCATCAATACCGGGGATGAATTTTATTGACTTACGTTTACAAATTCTTTATCTTATCTCATAATTGAAAAAAGTAGACACATCTGATGTGCGGGAACACGAATTGCCAATGATCAAGAAGCTAATACATCACCGACTGGTCGGTGACGGGTACCTGATTGCCACGCTCGCAGCGATGATGATTTACATTCTCGTGGTGGGGCAGTGGGCCGTTAACCGGTTCTACAGTTTCAACGCGACACTGTGGGACCTGGGTATCATGATTCAGGCCATTTGGAATACAGGCCAGGGGTATATTTTAAACGAAAGTGTCAATCTGGGCTTTCCCATATCCCGCCTGATCGCTGCGCACTGGGAATTGATCTATCTTTTAATCGCCATCATGTTTCGCATGGTACCCTCCGTCCCGATGCTGCTCTGTCTCCAGACGATCATCCTGGCAGCAGGCGCTTATCCGCTCTACCGAATAGCATCGAAAAAATTGGAATCGCGTCCTGCCGCGTTCCTCATCGCCGTGTCGTACCTGCTGTACCCTGCAATGCATGGGCCAAATCTTTTCGACCTCCATAGCCTGACGTTCGCCACGACGTTCTTGATATTTACCTTCTATTACATCGAAAACGATAAACCCGGACCCGCCCTGGCGTTTGTCGTCCTGAGTCTGCTGTGCCGCGAGGATGTATCGATCGTCGTTATCATGTTGGGCATCTATCTCCTGTTTTTTCGTAAAAATTATCGATTGGGTATGATATTTATAGTCCTCGCCCTCGCGATCCTTGTCGCTTACACGAACCGCCCGGCGTATCTGGAGCAGCCGGAGATACTCAGTGGCAAAGGGGTATCCTCATTGTGGAGTCACCTCAATTCGGATGGGGGATCTGCATCCATCCCAGCCGCACTGTTTAAACGACCGCTGTACGTTATCGGCTATATCTTTCGCGCCGAAAATATCATGTTCCTCATCAAATTGTTCTTTCCGGTGCTTTTCCTCTGCTTCATGTCGCCCTCGATGTTTATGATCTGTAGTCCAACATTATTGCTCTACCTTCTCAGCGACTGGGGTCCGATGCATCAGATCGAATATCAGTATCCGTCGACCCTGACTCCGTTTATTTTCCTGGCAACTATCGCGGGAATAAACAATCTCAGAAACCGGTTCGGTGATCATCGCACGATTTATAAAAATGTGCCGATTATCCTGACCAGCGTGATCGTCATCGCGTCGCTCACCGCCACGCTGACCTATTCGATACTCAGATATCACGGGTCGTGGCGGCCCAGCGAGATGCAGCGAAGCACGGCCAGGAAGTTAGAGGATATCCCCGCTTCCTATTCCATTTCCACCACGGCCCGGTTGGGACCCCATGTGGCGATGAGACGATTCCTGTATCATTTTCCGTATCATTGGGACGAAGCCGATCTGCTGCTCATCGGCACCAACAATCCGAAAATCGAAATGAAAAATTTCCAGGATAAATTCCCAACGAAAAAAGTGAGTACATGGAATGAATCGACCAGAAAAGCCTTCGCCGATCCGAAGCGCGATCTATCCTTTGTAATCGATCATGTGTTTTGCCTTAAATTTCATCAGAATGAAGAGGATCATTTTTACCATTACTTCTTTCGTGATTCCATGGCTGTCGAACGGCGATATCGTACCGACATTAAAATCCAGGAGGGACTAAGGTTGACCGGCGTCCAACCCGTTTACCGCGATGCAGAGCAGCACCATTATCTGTTTACCTTTGAAAATAACCAGAAATATACCCGCAATGATTCGCTTATCTTTTTCCTGTCGTTCGGCGATCAGCTTTTCCCAGTGGATCATCAGCCCCATTTCGGACGATTTACCATGGCGGACTGGCCCATCGGCCAATCGATAGTCGATCATGTGTTTATCGATAAACCGGATGGGATACATGAAACGGAATTCCTGCTTTATATCGCTCGATCAGGCTCTCTGACCGAGATGGTACCTGTACGCAACGGAACGTTTGAATAAGGTCGTTTCAGATAGATCCATCACTGTGCTGCATCCGCGTCAGTTCAACATGGCATGATTACAATTTTTTGTTGCTTATCCCATTCATTTTTAATATATTAATAGCTTACATTATAAAAGGAGTCATGCGGTGAAACTGTTCTCGTATTGGACGGATAACCGTGAGCCTCGAATCGGTATCGAGGTCGACGGGATCAACTATAATTTTACTCAACTATTTGAATTCTATAAGGATATTAAAGGGATCTACACGGTGGGGCAGATGTTTTTCCTGCAGATGATGGTGGAGTTGGATTTCTTTAATAAAGATGACATAACGGAAGTTATACAAACGGTGAAGGAATTACGACGTCTCGATGATCTCAGGATTTTGTCACCGATCCAGTTCGACGTCCCCATCAGTCGCCCGCAAAAAATCCTCTGCGCAGGCCGAAATTACCTGCTGCATGCCAGAGAGTCGGGCAACGAAGCACCAACAGAACCGATATTCTTTGCGAAGATGAGCTCGTCGATGATACCGCATCAGGGCAGAATTTTATTGCCTGACGGCGTCGGTCGTGTCGACCACGAGGTGGAGCTCGCCGTGGTCATCTCCAGGCAGGGTCACCATATCCCTGAGGATAGGGCGGACGAGTACATCGCGGGTTACACGATACTCAATGACGTCACCGCTCGGGAGTTACAGAAAAAGGACATGGAGACGAAAAAGCCGTGGCTGCGTTCGAAGAGCTTCGATACGTTCTGCCCGGTTGGACCCTATCTGGTGCCGTCGACCGTTATTCCGGACGTTCAGAACCTTGAGATGATCCTGACAGTGAACGGTGAGATCAGACAGCGTTCGAATACGTCGCAGATGATCTTTCCTGTCCGGCAACTGATCTCCTATTACTCGAAGTTCATGACGCTGGAACCTGGCGATATCATCGCTACGGGTACGCCTGAAGGGATATCCGCCTTGCATAAAGGGGATATTGTTCGATGCCAGATCGAGGGCATCGGTACGCTGGAAAACTATGTTGATTGATACATTAAACGAAAGGATAATTTCATGAAGCGATTGTTTACTCTGGTACTGGTACTATTTCTCATCATGCCCGCTTTCGCCGAAAAACGGGCCTTCACATTGGACGATTTGTACGCATTGAAATCGATCTATGATCCTCAAATCTCTCCGGATGGCAAGAAGATCGCCTTCGTGGTCTCGGAATCCGATTATAAACAAAATAAGTCAAATTCCGACATCTACGTGATGGACGCCGATGGCAGCAACTTAAAGCAAGTGACCTTCTCGGATAAAGCAGATTATCATCCCCGGTGGTCGCCCGACGGCCAGTACCTGATGTTCCTCTCCTCCCGCGAGGACGGAGCACAGATCTGGTTGCTGCCGACGCAGTTCGGTGAGGCCAGACAGCTCTCCTCATTTTCCACCGGCATCGTGAATCCGGAATGGACGCCGGATGCAAAACACATCATCTTCTCATCCGATGTCTTCCCCGAATGCGGGGCCGACGATGAGTGTAACAAGAAGATCACGGATAGTATTAATAATGGACCATTAAAGGCGCATATGGCGGACGATCTGTTGTATCGCCATTGGAATCACTACCGGGACGGTGTCTACACCCATATCATGAAATTGAATGTCGACACAGAGGAGATCACGGACCTCACGCCGGGCGAGTTCAACTCGCCTCCGTTTTCACTGGGCGGAGAGACCGGATTTGACGTTTCTCCGGATTCGAAAGAGCTGTGTTTCGTGTCCAAGCGCGTGCCGGATCCCGCAGAATCCACGAACACCGACCTGTATCTGGTATCCCTGGCAGGGGGAGAAGCGAAGCTGATCACCGACGCGAACGACGCGTTCGACGGGACACCGACATACTCGCCCGACGGCCGCTACATCGCTTATCGAGTGCAGACCGTTCCGACATTCGAGGCGGATCGATTCCGCATAGCGCTCTACGATCGCAAGACCGGGGAGAGGCGGATCCTTACGGAAAAATTCGACAACCATATCGACAGTTTCAACTGGTCAAGCGATTCGAAGTATATCTATTTCATCGCGCAGGAACGGGGCTATTATCCTTTATACAAACTCAATATCATGTCGGAGACGTTTACGAAGGTCCCCGACGTTAATTCCGCCGAAGGTGTCAGACTATCACCCGACTCGAAATGGTTGGCGTTTACGGATCGCAGGATCGATATGCCGATAGAGCTCTTCCGCGCCGAGGTCGACGGCAAGCGTGTGAAGCAATTGACGACCATGAATCAGGCTGTCGTCGACAGCGTCGACATAAGGCCGGCTGAACAGACGTGGGTTCAGGGTGCCGATGGCAAACAGATCCACGTCTTCATCGTGAAACCGCATGGCTTCGATCCCTCAAAAAAATACCCGCTGATCGTGAACGTGCATGGCGGACCCCAGATGCAATGGTCCGATTCGTTCCGCGGTCAATGGCAGATATTCCCGGGTGCCGGGTACGTGATCGCATTTATGAACGCGCACGGATCGACCGGCTATGGCCAGGAGTTCACGAACGCGATCTCCAAAGCCTGGAACGGTAAGGTGATCGAGGATATCATCAAGGTCACCAGCTATCTGGGCGGACTGGATTACATCGATGCGGACAGGATGGGCGCTATGGGGTGGTCATGGGGAGGTTACGCCATGAACTGGCTGCAGGGCCACAATGACGATGGCTTGTTCAAGTGTTTCGTGTCGATGATGGGAGTGTATGATCTTAAATCGATGTACGGAGCGACCGAAGAGCTATGGTTCCCCGAATGGGATATGGGGGGAACACCCTGGAATTCGGAGCTTTACCAGACCATGTCGCCGTCCAATTACGTTCAGAACTTCAAGACACCGATGCTGGTGATCACGGGTGAACGGGATTACCGTGTGCCCTATACTCAGAGCCTGCAGTTATTTACCGCCCTGCAGAAGATGGGCGTTCCGTCCCGCCTGATCGTGCTCTCCAACGACGGACACTGGCCGCACAGCGTCAGATCGATGCCGTTTTATTATAACGCTCATTTGGACTGGTTCCATCAATATCTGGGTGGTGAGAAAGCACCCTATGATATGAACAGGATGCTGCGAAACCAGGCATACGAAACCGAGGAATAGACATTAAAAAATCCTCTCTTGTTCTTAAGAGAGGATTTTTTTTGAATACGGTAAATGATTCCGCAAGGCGAAGCGGAGTCCGGAGAAAAGTATTCAGAATCGGAACACATTATAGTCATAAAGAAAAAGTGTGCTTCACTGATTGTTTACTTTAGCAACCCGGTCACTTTATCGACTACATTATCGACGGTCAATCCGAACTCGCTCATCACGTCTTCAATAGGGGCCGACAGGCCGAAGCCGGTCAATCCGCATATCGCGGCGTTGTTCGAGTTGCCGACGTACCGTTCCCAACCCATGGTCGACCCTGCCTCGATAGCGAGTCGAACACCGATCGAAGGGGGTAGGACCTGCTCACGATAGCGTG
>JAFGOE010000003.1 GCA_016926625.1 Candidatus Zhuqueibacterota bacterium | reverse complement strand
GATTGGAATGATACGCTGGATTATCTCGGTCGCGCAGGTAAAGGGGAAAGCGTGTGGGTGACCATGTTCCTCGCGTTTATTTTAAGAGAAACGGTTGCGCTGTGTGAATTTATCAACGATGAGAAGAACGCGGAGCGATATAAGGCTGAGTATGACAGGGTGAAGGCAGCGATTAATGCGCACTGCTGGGATGGCGAGTGGTACATTCGGGGGACGAACGACCGGGGTGATATTATCGGTTCTGCGAAAAACTCGGAAGGTAGCATATTTTTAAATACACAGAGTTGGGCCATAATCAGCGGAGTGGCCGAAGGGGATCGAGCATCGCAGTGTCTTAATTCTGTTCAAAAATACCTTGATACACCCAAAGGACCCAAAATTCTGCATCCGGCTTATACGAAAATAGATCCGGCGATCGGTTTGGCGACTCGCTGTGTTCCCGGAAAAAAAGAAAACGGAGCCGTGTTCAATCACCCGGTGAGCTGGGCAATCTTAGCGGAATGTCTATCCGGCCATGGGGAGCGAGCGTTCGAAATATATAAACGGGCGTTGCCCATGAATCCGGTCCTGGACATCGAACGTTATGAAGTCGAGCCGTACGTGTACGCCGAATATGTAACGAGTCCTGATCATCCAACTTACGGACAGGCGAGTCATTCCTGGCTGACCGGATCGTCAGCGTGGATGCTACGTGACGGAATGGATTACATTCTCGGGATCCGCCCCGATTACGACGGGTTGATCATCGATCCGTGTATACCTGCTGCATGGCAAGATTTTCGAGTCGAACGCCGCTTCCGCGGCCTATGGTTCGACATTCATGTGAGCAATCCAGATGCTGTTCAAAAGGGAGTAAAAGAGATGCGGATCGATGGTAAGGAGATAGCAGGCAATAAGATCATGATGACGGAGAAATGGATTTCGGAAAGCATGGAAGAGGGGCATAGAATTAAGGTTGATGTTCTTATGGGGTGAATATGCGGACCAATAAAATACGTCATCGCTAGCGATTTTATTTAAGGATCACATAAAATTTGTCATTGCGAGCGATTCCGCTTTTAGGAATCGTGAAGCAATCTCCTGTATAATTGCAGCGAGAGAGATAAGTTGCTATGTATTTTCGAAATCATTCAAAGACGTGGCTCCTGCCGCTGAGTGCTGGGGATTGCTTCGGCAAAAAACGCCTCGCAATGACAGGTAGGATGGTGTCCTTACCTCATAATGACAGGCAGGAAGGTGTTCTTAGTAATGGAGCACAACGGATGGACAAGAATGCAATACTCTCAAAAATAAAACATGGGCTCATCGTCTCCTGTCAGGCCGAAGGGAATGAACCTCTGAATACGCCTGACATACTAACGGCCATAGCGAAGGCGGCGGTGAACGGCGGCGCCGTCGCCATACGGGCGGAAGATCCGAAAAACATCGAAATGATGAAACAAGCTCTGGATGTCCCGATTATCGGTCTATATAAAGTGCACTATCCCAATTCCGAGGTATACATTACGCCCACGATAAACGATGCGCTTGCTGTTCAGCAAGCGGGTGCGGATGTTATCGCCATGGACGCGACGATCAGGGAAAGACCCAATGGCGTGCATATACGAGAGCTTATCGACCAGCTTCGAAAACGTGGCGATGCCTTATTGATGGCCGATGTATCGACTCTCGAGGAGGGGTTGATGGCCTATGAACTGGGTTTCGATATGATTGGGACCACGCTTGCAGGATACACCGCTTACACAAAAGAAAGGGCGGTGAAAAATAGTCCTGATCTTGAATTGCTGAACGATCTGAGCAGGCATCTCAAAGGCAAGATACCCATCATCGCCGAGGGAAGGATTTGGACGCCGCAGCAAGCGGTTATCGCATTTGAGAACGGTGCATTTGCTGTAGTTGTCGGCACGGCGATTACGCGTCCCACAGTAGTTACGCGACTCATCAGCGAAGAAATTAATACGTACCATCATCGTAAGGAGCGACTCGCAGTAGGTATCGATCTTGGCGGTACGAAGACAGCCATTGGGCTGATATCATATGATGGAAGCATTCATGAAAAGCAGTTCTTAGCCACTCCCTGGGAGCTTGGTATGGCAAATCTGGTTCGAACGCTGAGCGACCAGATTTTAAACATGATAGACCGTAAATCATACGAAATCGACAGCGTTGGTATCGCGGCTACGGGAAGAGTCGATATACATCAAGGGATCGTGTTTGACGGAGTCCCGATCATTAAGGATTATCTGGGATTTCCGCTGACAACGACATTAAGCAGTTATTTACAGATGCCTGTTCTGATCGAAAATGATGTCAACGCCGCCGCGCTGGCAGAATATCGAGTTTTGAAATCGAAGCCTGAGAGATTTGTACTGATAACGATCGGCACGGGCATAGGTGGTGGCATCATCATCGACGGCAATTTAATACGCGGAACGGGTCACGCCGGAGAAATTGGGCATATTTGCGTCGATAAGGATGGTGACACATGTCCCTGCGGAAGGCGAGGCTGTCTGGAAAATTACGTTTCGCGGAAAAAATTGGGTGAAGAAATTGCGCATAATTTATATTCGAGAGGTATTGTCAAACGGGGAAATACTTTATCACTAACGACAGAGCAAATTATTTCATATATCCGATCCGGTGATCCGGAAATTTGGGGATTATTCCAACGGCAAATGGATTATCTGGCTTGCGGCATTGAATCGATCATCCAAACGATAGAACCGGATATGATCGTTTTCGGCGGTGAAATGTCCCGAATGGGTAATTTATTCTTAGCAGAGATAGAAAATCGAATCCATACGACCGTGCGGATGGGAGTAGCGAGTCTCGGTAACGATGCAGGCATGATTGGCGCAGCCAAACTGGCGATCGAACAGGCGGAGGTTCATCGTTGAGGTTGTAAATGTAGCTCAAGCATGAATTATTATTTGGGTAAACTAAATATTCATTCATTATTTGATAAATTTTTTTATATTAGAAATTATCATACTGGTAAATATTTTTGGATCGACTAACCCTTAGCTTTCTTATGAATTCACGGATTCGAATAGAACTGATTTCAGATAGTTAAACCACGAGGATCTGTAGCCTAGCATATCAAAAATAATTGTATGAGCGGAGTGATCAGATGCACATACAAAAATCATGAGTAAAATTGAAAGGAGACAATCATGAGATCATATTATCCGTTAGTATTTATTGTCGTTTTTGTACTTTTTTTAAACTGCCAACAACAAACAGTGTTGACGGAACTGGAAGAGCAGACGATTAAACAAGAAGTAAGCGATCAATTTGACCAGTTACTTGCTGCATGTGCCGAAATGGATGCCGAGGCATGGTCGGAGTATTATAGTAAGGACGCGTTTATCTCTGCGATCGGCGGCACCGATTATTTTCCCACACGCAGTGCGTGGGTGGATTCAATAACTCACTATTTCTCATTGAGAGAAAGACAACAAACTGAACCACTTGAAGTTCGAGTCACTGCATTGACTCCGAATCATGCGCTATTAACGAGCACGGAAAATATGGATATATGGCCGAAGAGTGGTGAGCAATTCAGATGGAAACACGTGTTCACCATGGTATGGAAGAAAGAGCAAGGAAGTTGGAAGATTTTACATTCACACGAGTCATGGACTGACAGATAGATATTCCATTTATTTTCTAAATCAATCTTATTTTGCTCTGCTATTGCGGCTGAAGTGTCAGGATTTTCAAGAAATAGTTGATAATTTGATCAGCAACGGCAATGTTTGAATTTCTTAAGGCTTTGTTTTCCGCAGGGCTTTAGAAATCGGGTATGCGATTCAATTGACAAATTGAGGAATGGCTTATGTCGTTCGACACATTTTACATGCAAATTGTGAGCGTTGGACTTTTGGTTTTAGCGGCACATTACGGTTCTCGATTGACCCGGCGTCTTGGGATCGGTGAAGTCGTTGGGCAGGTTATGGGCGGACTGCTGGTTGGTCCGATACTACTCCTGTTTATAGAACATCGCTTCCCGGCGTATCGTGAGGCTTTAAGTTCGTTGCATTTTTTTACTTTTGTTTTCCTGAGTCTTATCGCGTTCGGCATTGGGGATGAATTCAATTTAAAGAAGATCAAGCATACAGGACGAAACGTTATCGTACTGACATTGATCCAGGCATTGGTGACATGGCTTCTGGTGACCGGAACGTTTTTTCTGCTGGGCTTCGAACCGATAGTGGCATTGATTATTGGCAGTATCGGAGTGGCAACTGCACCGGCAGCGTCTTTTGCGATCATGAATCGTCTTAACATTGGCGGTAATATGCGCACCTTGCTGGGCGGGATGGTGGTATTCGATGATTTACTCGAGGTCATTATCTTCTCGGTCTTTTGCCAGGCTGCTCTACTGATGCAGGGATCGGCCCCTATCACCTGGAAGGGCATCGTTCTCCCCGTCAGCGAGGACTTTGCGTTTGCGCTTTTACTCGGATTGGCCGTCTTTCTGCTGGTGCGCCTGGGTGTTGATCGCAGGTGGCTGCAACCCAAGAGCAAACGATACGGTGCAGGAACGGTTCCCGGACCAGAATTCCTATCGCGCCTGATTTCTGAGATGCCAGGGCCGTCGGTCAATGTTTTCATGGTAGTGGCTGGATGTCTCTCGTTGGGGGTAGGAATTGCACTACACTGGCATCTTCCGTTTCTCATCACTGCCGTGAGTGCAGGAATTCTGATTTCGAACCTTTATTCGCGCGAGATCTTCAACTCGCTGAGTATCCAAAGCGCTACGTCGATTTTTACGCTGATTTTCTTTGTTTTGATTGGAGCCAATGCGGATTTAGACGCGTTCCATCCGGAAAATTTTCTGTACATCATCGCCTATGTTACGGCGCGCGGGGTGGGTAAGGTTTTCGGGACCTGGATCGGTTGTCGGGTTACGAAACAGGGACCCGAACTGCGACGCACACTGCCGAAACTGATGCTTCCTCAGGCAGGAGTCGCCGCCGTGGAAGCATTTTACGTCGCTACCGTACTTGGAGCAGATGGCGAGATAGTGCTCGGCATCATCATCCCGGGATTGATCATATTCGAAGTCGTTGGAGTCCTGGTATCCGAGCGTGCGCTTATTAAATGGCGTGCCTTTGTATCAGGGATGGATGAGGTCGTGGATGAAGAGGAGCTCATTCGAATGAGTTTCGAGAAGCGCAGAATTACATTGAGCAGCTTAATCAATCCGGAGTGCCTGCGCGTTCCGCTGCAGGTTTCAGACAAGGGTGAAGCCATATGGGAATTAGTGCAAACGCTAAACGCCGCCGGCATGATCGAGAATCCCGGAAAGATATTGAGCATCATATTGGAGCGCGAGAGGCAGGGCGGCATAGCGCTGGGTGATGGAATCGCGATACTTCACGGGAGAATACCCAATATCGAAAAACCAGTGGTAGCGCTTGGCATCCTGCCGGAAGATCAGCCAATTGCATGGGGCGGAGCAGGTGACGAACCCGCGGAAATCGTCTACCTGGTGCTTTCACCAATCGAGCCACCGGTGATGCATCTGGAAGTCCTTGCTGCTATCGCCCGTTTTTTTGAAAACATCGATGCCCGGGTGCTGCTCAGGCATGCAAAAAATCATGTTGAAGCGATGAACATCCTCAGTAAATATTCCGAGATGAATTCCAATGCTGGCGATGTGTCTAAATGAGCCGAGCTAGAAAGACGATATCAGCATATAAAGGCTCTTGGATGAAATCCCCTGGAAAAATCTGTTTCGTAAAATTATCATCTTTAGTATTTAAAACACAGAGGAAACAAAAGGCGTCTGTAGTAACTATTTTCTTTGACAATGATCTAGTTTGGTGAAATGGCTATTTCAGTTAAGTCATTTGACTACATAGACTATAAGTAAATTGAAATTTTAATTTATGAAATATCAATAGTATATTATAGTATTAATATATAAATCTATGAATAACAGTACAATATAATC
>JAFGOE010000124.1 GCA_016926625.1 Candidatus Zhuqueibacterota bacterium | reverse complement strand
GCGTATGGGGAATATAGTTACCCGGCTTCGATACTACCGAACTCCGCCGACATTCAGGCCGTGCATGCCGATTTCACGGAAAATTACGACAGTCTGAATATAAAAATCGAACTGGAACGACTCTCAGACAATACACGAATCGGATTTTACATCCTTAATAGTCTGGAGGGCAACCTTACAGAGGCGATGGACGATGTCGATATCAACATGCCAGCCTGGGAGGGACACGGTGTATTCGTCTCTCTGGCAGATCCGACATCCGAGATTTTTAGAACACTGTACGACAATAAGTTTCTGGTGAAGAAAGGATCAACGTCCGAATTTATTCCGATCACGTTCGATGTTTCCAAATTGATATTTCACGAGCTGGATTTTACAGTAGCTATCAATGATCTCGAAAAAGTCTTGGGGACTTTCAATCGCGACTGGTATTTTATTGCATACTCCTACTTTGTCACACTTTCCGGATCGTATGAGTTAGAACGAGAACAGGGAGCATCGGGTGCTATTGAGGATCCCGATATATTTGATCTTGCGTTCTGTGGGGGATGGAATTCACAGCCGCTGCTGCTCCGGAACTATATATTACCCAATTCTATCGGGGGACCGCGTTTAGCCGCTATCGGTTCAGTGGATCGCGGAGCCGTTGGACTCTCGGGCACTGACATCGATGAAAACTATACGAGTGCACCGTACTTAACGTTGTTTGCGCGAGGCGGCGACCTGTATCGATCGAGTGTCGATGTGGCCGGTCGTATCGAGTCAGACGATATCGCTGTGGTCACCCTCCATGTCAACGATAAGAGCTATGATGTTGACGTCGTGGACAGGCTCTTTGAACTGACTGTCGAGCTCAACGAGGGGTCGAATGTAATCTACGCGAGCGCCGTCTATGATGACGATAAGGTGACGACGAGCATGCCGATCAAGTATAACTACCTGTTCGATAAGACCCCGGTTGTACTCATTCAAGCCGATGTTAGGGATCATCTGGTCACTCTCGACGGATCAGGAAGTTTTAGTCCGGAAGATAGGAATCTGCGTTACTCCTGGCGTCAGGATGAAGCTAATCCTCAGCAGATCGAATTCTCATCGCGGAATAGCGCAGTCGTCACTTTTGATGCCCCGTCCACGCCGGGTGAATACTATTTCACACTGGTGGCCACGGCCGGTTCAAATTCCGGTTGGGCGCGTTCGGTGATCGTGGTCAATGACAGCGCCCATACGGTCGATTACGATACCTGGCACCCGGCCTGGGTCGATTCGATGATCCTGTATGAGATATTTGTCAGGACGTATGACGTGACGGGTAAGTTGAATGCCGTCAAGAGCGATTTGTATTCACTAAAACAGCAAGGAATTAATTGCATCTGGTTTATGCCGGTCCATCCGTCTCCGTCGACACATGGGTATTGGATTACGGATTATTTCGACATTAATCCTGAATATGGTACGATCAACGATTTTCAAACGCTCGTCCAGGAAGCTCATAAATACGGCATCAAGATCATCATGGATCTCGTCATCAATCACACCGGCGACACGCATCCATTCATGCTCGATGCACTGGAAAATGGTAATTATTCACCTTACCGTGATTTCTATTCATGGAATCCGAACGGGAGCTTTCAGTACCTCTACTCATGGGTCAACCTCCCATCCATCAATTACAGCGAGCAGTGGGTGCGCGATTATCTGATCTATATGAGTAAATGGTGGGTGCAAAAGTATAATATCGATGGGTTCCGCTGCGATGTCGCCCATGCGATCGAAGAGGGCAGAAGCGAAGGTCCTGCATTCTGGCAGCGCTGGCGTCGTGAATTGAAACAGATGAAGCCGGACATCTTCCTGTTGGCCGAGGCTGCGGCGTCCAATCCCACTTATTTCAATAAGAAATTTGATTCAGCCTACGATTATTGGCTTTACGGTACCGTTAAAAATGCGCTCAGCAACACGGCCAACGCCGATGACTTACGCCAGATTATGCAGCATCATAAGACGGCTATCCCGCCATCGGCACGACCCATGCGGTATATCGAGAATCATGATGAATCAAGGTTTTTCGAGGGTTTCTCTAAACCGCAGACTAAAATTGCTTCTGCAATTGATTTCACTCTGCCAGGTATTCCGCTCATCTATGCGGGTCAGGAGGTGGGAGAACTGACGAGCCGCGGTGTGATCGATTGGGGCGATCCGGACGATTTTAAAGCATATTACGACATGCTCATCGATCTGAGACGATCGAACCATGCCCTCAATTTCGGAACCTATATCAATGTCCCGTCGGACAACAATAAAGTGTTTTCATTCCTGCGGAAGTCGGACCAGCAAGTCGCGTTGGTCGTGGTAAATTTAAGCAGTTCCACCCAGGAGGTGAGCCTCGATATCCCGATCGGGGAATTGCCTTATGAATCCTATGCATCGATATTCTTAAACGACCTTGTCTACCATCAAACGACTCCGGTGACAGTCTCTGAGCTCGCAAATTATTCCTATGAGATCAAGCCCTATCTGTTCACCGTGCTTGAAATCTCTGATGTCGCAACCCGTGTTGGCTCGAATGATACAAGTCCGCACCGATACCACCTGTATGACAACTATCCCAATCCGTTTAACTCCTCTACGGTCATCAATTTCAGCATCGGCGGTTATAGTGCCGCGATGACCCATATCGAGGTCTATAACGTGCTTGGTCAACGAATTTGCACGCTGGTTGATCAGAGAATGGTACCGGGTGAATACAGCGTCGTCTGGGACGGTAACGATGAGGCGGGAAATGCGGTAGGTACAGGCCTGTATCTCTGTCGGATCAAAAGTGCGGATTATGTTCGCTCGATCAAGATGCTGGTATTGAAGTGATAGGAAAAAAGGGGTGCGTTAAATCCACCCGTGTTCATAAAATGTAAGTCGATAACTCTGATAGGTGTACGAATGAGCAAAAAAGCTGCAAAAAAACCTGCCAAGGTACAGAAAACGACTGTTCAGAATAAGCGCGAACCTGAACTGACCAGAACGAAGAAGATTATATTCTCTGTCCTCATGGTCATGATAGCATTTGCTGCCCTGTTCATCCTCGAGATGGGATTAAAGCTTTTTAATTACGGCGATAACGTCGATTTGATCATTAAACGAAAGATTGATGGAAAGACGTTTTGCTATGTCAACAGGAAAGTAGCCAGGCGATTTTTCTCTTACCAGGATTTCGGAGTGCCGGATGCTAAATTATCGGTATTTCCAAAAGAGAAGCAGGAGAACGCTTATCGTATTTTTTGTATGGGCGGTTCCACGACGGCGGGATTCCCCTATCAGTTCAACGCCACTTTTCCCAGCCTGGTCAAAGACCGTCTGGATAATCTGTTCCCTGGCAAAGAGATCGAAATCATCAACATGGGCATATCGGCCATTAACAGTTATTCCGTGCTCGATTTTGTCAACGAGTTAGTCGATTACGATCCCGACCTGTTCTTAATCTACATGGGGCATAATGAATTTTACGGAGCCCTGGGAGTAGGTTCCACGCAACAGATCGGACAAAATAGATCGTGGATCCT
>JAFGOE010000030.1 GCA_016926625.1 Candidatus Zhuqueibacterota bacterium | reverse complement strand
CCCAACGAAGCCTGATTAAAACGCAAAAAGCCCACTGATCTTTCAGTAGGCTCTCTCTCGTAGCGGGGGGAGGATTCGAACCTCCGGCCTTTGGGTTATGAGCCCAACGAGCTACCAGCTGCTCCACCCCGCGATATGTCTTTAAATATAATAATTTATATGGTAAAAGTCAATACTTTTCATTTAATTTTTCGAAAAGAATTGACTTCTTCTCACATTGCTGTCTTACTTAATAAAATTCACGTGCCAGAAATACTCTAAAATATCGAAAACGACTCATCTCAAATCAACATGATCAATACCCTACTTGACGACCAACATCTTGCCTGTCGAAATATGCTTGTTCGTTGCCAGCCGGACAAGGTAAATGCCTGACGAAATCATGACACCTCTGTCATCCTTTCCGTCCCAATTCTCCACATGCATACCCTCATCAAGGTGACCACGTCGCAGATTGCATACCCGGCGTCCCGTTACATCATATATCGATAAATCAACCTCTCCCCCATCTTCGAGACGAAACTCAATCGATGTACTCATATTGAACGGATTGGGGTAAATATGAAGCACGTTATAGCTTTGTGCCTTCAATCTTTCATACGCTTGAACCTTATTCACGCAGGGATTGAATTTCGACACACCACCCGCCGTCGCAAACCAGATGCAGCCATCGGCAGCAACCACGATGTCCCGCACATTATCATGGATCAATCCATCCGCTGTCGTGTAGTTACGATATGACACAAAGTAGCCTTCGATACAGGACACACCACCTGCCGTACCCACCCAGAACCTTCCCGCACGATCTTCGGTGATCGCCTGCACCATTCGATGCGGTAAACCATTCTGCGGCATAAACGCCCACCAGTTATTTTTCGCATCGATTCCAAAGTGCAGAAATAAACCCTGCGTCGTGCCGAACCATTGAACGCTGTCGGAGCCAATATATATGGCATACACGCTGTCAATCGGCATCGGCGTCCAGGGTCGCTCAATCGTCGACGCACCGGTTATCACGTCCAGGCCCGACAGCTTCAACCTGGCGATGCCACCCCCCTCGGTACCACAATAGACGAGACTATCCGGACTATGTGCAATCGCCATCACATCGTTTCGGAGCACTACATTTTGTGTCCTGGTACTGATCCAGTTACTACCACTAAAAACGGTCACACCCGAATCGGTGCCGAACCAGCGATAATGATTCTCATCGATGGCTATCGCGTTGATCCGATTCGATAACAATCCTGTATTATCAACCCTATAGGGCGTCGCCATGGTGATCGCATCCAGCGATGACACGTCCATGGCCGATACACCATTATCCGTAGCCGCCCATAATTCACTCGTCCTCAATATACCTAAATCGTTCACCTGCTTATCCGCCAGGTCAGACGATTCTGAATACGTATACCACTTCAATCCATTATAGGCAGCGACACCACTATCGGTACCAAACCACATCGTGCCAGTTTCGTCGGTATCAATCGAAAACACGTTGTTACTGGGTAATCCGCTGTTATCGGTTGTAAACGACTGCCAGTCCTGCGCAAAACCCTTTACACTTAATATCAGCACGACTGACATGAACACGATCCATCTTTTCATGTTAGCACGGTTCCCTTCCTCTACTAATTGGCATCTTAGTAGTTCTTAAATGCAGGATCCTAAAAAGTTATTCAAAAAAACAGAAGAGATAATTAAGGATGCTTCTTATATGACCTATCAAAATGTGCTGTATCATACACATCAAGATCACAACGACTCTTTCTCCTCCCCCCTCTTCATCACCTTCACCTCCTGAACCCGCTTCCTCGACGCTCTCGTTATCTCCATGGTACAATCACAATGCCTCGATTCCAGCCGCTCGCCGGGTTTCGGGATGTGGCCCAGCTCATTCAAGATAAATCCACCAAGCGTCGTGTAATCTCCTTCCTTAATCTTGAGACCGAATTTGTCGTTCAACTCATCGATCTCGGCACGCGCGTTGATCAAATAAGCGCCGTCTCCCAGATCCACGTACTGCTTCTCCTGGTCCAGATCGTATTCGTCGTAGATCTCCCCGAATAACTCCTCAACCAGATCCTCGATCGTCACCAGGCCCGCCGTTCCGCCATATTCATCCATCACAATGGCAAGGCTGGTGTGTGTCGACTGAAATTCCTGCAAAAGATCGAACGCTGGCTTGGTCTCCGGGTAATGCTTAACCTGCGTTATGATCTCGTCAAGCAATCGGGGGAATTTAAACAGATCCTTTGCCAACACAATACCGATAATATTGTCGATATCCTTCTCATAAACCGGTATCTTCGAATGCCCGCTACTTATAAATAACTCTCTGACCTCGTCTATAGTCGCCCCGCTGCTTATCGCAATGATGTCTGTCCGCGGCACCATCGTGTCCTTTAACGTCGTTTCCTGAAGTTCCAGCAGTCGGAAAACAACTTTGCGTTCATCCTCACGCAGTACACCGACCCGCTCCCCCTCCAATATGATGCCCTCCATGTCCTTCCTCGTCAAGAAGTTCAACTGATTCGTCTCCTTGCCCCGGAACATGTGCAATAATAATTTCGAAATTTTATTGAGCACCCAAATGAACGGCATGAATATGATCTCAAAAGACCGGAAGGGATAGGCGATACGAAAGATCAGACGTGAAGCAAACTCGTATGCGATCGCCTTGGGTATGATTTCACCAAATATCAATATAAATATCGAAGAGATCGCCACCACACTGATGTCAGAGAAATAACCCGCCAGAAACAACGCCGCCATCGAAGAATAGGTGACGTTCGCAATGTTGTTGCCCAGAAGCGTCGTGATGATGAAATTATCCGGATCACTAAGGAAGCGATGTACCAGATGCCTCCCGTGCATCCCACGCCTCGAGTACACCTCAATTTTCAAACGACTGCTCGAGACAAAGGCGGTCTCCGATGATGAAAAAAAAGCAGACAACGCGACTGCTAATATGATAATGACGATGATCATGAATGTATTGTAATTTGACCCGAAGTTAATTCGATTATCTGATCTGTAAACTGCTTGATCCTGCTCCTGGGAAGATTGACCCTGAGCTCTGTACCGCTATCGTATTGCGACGAAATGACATGCCCCTGAAACTGCTCGATCGTCCGCATCACCTGGCCGGTCCATTCGTAATCGAACCTGAGACTGACCGGTTGATAATCAACCTGCTGTACTATCCTCGCCGATCCGATCGCCTCAATGGTGCAGTCGCGATACGCACGCACCAGCCCCCCCTTCCCCAGTTTCGTGCCGCCAAAATACCGGGTCACCACAACCGCGACGTTTATCAACTCCCTGCCTCGCAATACATCCATGATGGGCGGACCCGCAGTTCCTGCCGGCTCTCCGGCATCGCTGAAACGTTCATAGGGCTGTGTCACGGTTCTGATGCGAAAGGCGTAACAATGGTGAGTGGCATCATAATACGTTTTGGCGATGTGATGGACAAAAGACTCTGCTTCCTCAACAGAAACAGCCGGAGCGATCGTCCCGATGAAACGGGATGCTTTGACCTTTATCTCCGCTTCATAAACGTTATCAACTGTATAGAATATGTCATCGGCCGACATGGTTCTATCCTTTAGAATAAAAAAGGCTATCTAACGGATAGCCTTTAAAGTGCGGGGCCGACGGGGCTCGAACCCGCGACCTTCGGCTTGACAGGCCGATGTGCTAACCAACTGCACCACGACCCCACATCTAATTTTCGAGTTTTATCAACATCGTGTGGGCGATACTGGACTCGAACCAGTGACATCCTGCTTGTAAGGCAGGCACTCTAAACCAACTGAGCTAATCGCCCGATTTCTCTTGACTTAACTTTTTCTTGTATAGTATAGAAACCGGTATGATCACACAGTACCCTAGCACCAAAAGTATCGGCGCAAATGTTAGCGACCAGAAACTGTCCGCAGGACCCTGCATTAGCGAGATATTACCCAGAATGATGACCAGTATGCCGATACCAAACAGGTAATAGTTCTCACGCGTGAGCGGGAATACGCTCTTTTTGGCCCGCTCTTTCTTTTCTCTTATTTTTCGCTCTACTTTTTTTGCCATGACAGCGCTAAATATACGTAAATAATTTTAAATAGTCAAGTATTAATTTAAAATCTTCGCCTCACGGGAGCAGTGTGCCTTTCAATTCCTTCTTCAACATCTCCCTCGCCCTGAAGATCCTCGCCTTGACCGTACCGAGCGGAATCCCCAATATCTGACTGATCTCTTCGTACGAACGCTCTTCCTTATGCCTCAGCAGTATCGACGTGCGATACTTCTCCGGCAACTTTTCGATCGCCTCCGCGATCAGCTCGTTCTTCTCCCTGGATAATATCTTGTTGTCCGGCGAAAACGTGGAGTCTGAAAACTCCCGCGTTATCTCACCGTCACGCGACTGTATGGGCGTGTCGATCGAAAATGTCTTTAACCGCCGTTTACGAAAATGATCGATACAATTGTTGATCGCTATCTTGTATAACCAGGTGGAGAAAGCGTACTCCTCATTAAACGAATCGAGCGATGCGAACGCCTTGATAAACGCTTCCTGCACCAGATCTTCCGTCTCCTCCCTGTTTCGTACCATCTTATAGATCAGATTATAAATCGTGGCACGATAACGTTTGAGGATCAACGTGTAAGCTTGCTGATCGCCTTCCAACGCCCGCTGAATTTCGGATTTATCTTCTTTCTCACACGCCATGCTCGACTCTCCGAAGCCCGTTAATTACAATATGCATATCATAAAAATTACAGTAATTTTATATCAGTGTCAAGTAAAAAGATAAAAAATATGAGTCGATTATGACATTTTTTCTAAAAAGATCCTCACCGTAGCAAATCCGCCTTCAACATCGACACAGACGTTACCCCTGTTCTATTCAAAACAAGGCCCCTTACACTCCGGATTCACCGAAACGATCGTTTACAATAGCGTGTCTAAGAACCAGTCGACAATTCGATCGATGAGTTCAGCGCTCAGCCGCATGCTCGCAAACACATGGTCCGCCCCATCGACGAATTCCACCTCGGTCAATGAATCACCGTTCCGGGCAGTCAGCACGTCCGCATAGGCCTGGGCTTCAGTGACCGGAACAACCAGATCGTCCTTGCCATGAATGATCAGCGCCGGATTCTTGTAGCCGGCAATCTTATCCAGAGGCTTCATTCGCGATAAATTATGGAAGAATGTGTCACCGACCGGAAAGCCGTTGCGATCGATGTACCAGCGGCCGTCCTTATCCACCATTTTCGGAAACATGTCCGTATAACGGGAGAAAATCTGTTTCGGATGAGCTATCGCCGAGATCAGAGCAAGCGATTTAATAGTCTCCGTCTCCCCTGCCAATAACGAAGCGACACAACCACCCAGGCTTAAACCCAGAACACCGATTCGATCACGGTCGATACAATGATGATCGGATAGATACGCGAACGCTGCCCTCGCATCATCCAGTTCGGATTCGATCGTCATGTCCCTGAAATTGCCATCACTGTCCCCGCTGCCGGCGAAATCAAATCGCAACGCCAACACACCTGAACTCGCCAACGCCCTGGCCAATCGCGTAAATAAAAAATGGCTCTCAGATTTATGCCCGGTGAACCCGTGTAATAACATCACCGCCGGATAATTACCATGCGATTCATCCGGATGATGCATCATACCGATCAGCCGAACTCCGCCTCTATAGATCTGAATCGGCCACTCTTCGATGCTCGAATATTTGTACTTCTGTGCCATGTTCGTCTTCATATACTCAATTCCAATCGAATGTCTTTCCTTCTCGTCTCACCCGCCATCGGTGTTGCGTGGTTCTACCCATCGCGTGATCTGATAAACCGTCACGACACCGTCACACTTCAGCGGGTTGTTGTTTTGTTCCGCGCTGCAGATTCAAATAATCTGCCAATTTTACTATCCAACTCATAACGTAAAAAATTAATCGCGGACATATTTAACCTTAAACATAATTCATTTAAACAACGACTGCAAGTAAAAGTTTCTATTTTAAGATTGACTATTTAAAAAAAAATTAGTATTATACTGCATCTTATAAGCTTATCCGAATAAATTTTTCAGTAAAGGAGCTTATCGGGCGCGATATGCCACAGCGCAAAGAGACGCGCGTATAGAAAAAATATAGTCTACTTTCGTTTTTAATCACCAGCATTTAGAACAGGGAACATGTACTTAGATAAACTCAAAATCGTCGGCTTCAAGTCGTTCGCAAAAAAAACGGATTTCGTCTTCTCCGATGGTATCATCGCAATCGTCGGTCCCAATGGATGCGGCAAGAGCAACGTCGTTGATGCCATTCGCTGGGTGCTCGGCGAACAAAAAGCAGGCATACTGAGAAGCGATCGGATGGAAAACGTCATCTTCAACGGCACCAGGACGCTCAAACCCATGGGAATGGCCGAAGTCTCTCTGACCATACAGAACACCCGCAATATACTGCCCGTTGAATACTCGGAAGTCGTTATCACCCGCCGTCTGTTCCGCTCCGGCGAGAGTCAGTATCTCATCAATAACCAGGTATCGCGATTAAAAGACATCACGAACCTGTTGATGGACACCGGCATTGCGCCGGACGCCTATTCGGTCATCGAATTAAAAATGGTCGAATCGATACTCAGCGGGAAGCCGGAGGAGAGACGACGCATTTTCGAGGAGGCAGCAGGCGTGACAAAATATAAACAACGGCGACGCATCACCTTCCGAAAACTCGAATCCACGGAAAACGACCTGATCCGCCTCGAGGACATTATCACCGAAGTCGGCTCCAAAGTGAATTCACTCAAACGCCAGGTGCGTCGGGCTCAGCGCTATCAGGAGATCAGGGAACAACTGAAAGAACTCGATCTGCGGGTCGCCACCTTTCGTTACAGCACCATTCACAACGAACTCAATCCCCTGCGCAGCAGCCTCGAAGAGATGCGCCGCGACAGGGAGAGCGGCTCCGCGGAGACATCATTTAAGGAAGCAGAGCTCGAATCGCTGAAAACCGAACTCATCCACCTGGAACAAACGCTGCGAGAATCTCAGGGCAACTTGAACAAAATCAACGAGATCATCCGTAAACGTGAGGAGGAGATCCTTGTCAGCCGCGAACGCATCAAATCGATCAAGGTCAACAACGAACGCCTGCAGCGGGAAATCGTCGACATCACCGAACAGCTTAAGAGTCAAAAGGATAACTCCGAAAAATTAACGCTGAATCTCAGCGAGGCCGAGACTAAAGTCCGCCACCAGAATGAAAACTATAGCTCGGAACGCGACAAATTAGCAGCCATGGAGCAACAGCTGCAGGCGAAACGTCAGCAGGCAAAGGAGATGGAGACCGAGAAATTGAGGCTGCTGGATACAGTTTCGCAACGTCAGGGCCAAATAGAACATCTCAAGGCATCCCTGGAGCACTACGCCAGTCGCATCGATGAGATACATAAGGAACGGGATGCTTGTTACCAGAGCTACGATACTCTGGACGACGCGGTTCAAAAAATGAATAAGCAGAGTCGGCTAAAGCAAGATGAACATAAAAAAATAAGCAACGAACTGGAACGCGTAAAAAACGAACTCACCTCGACATCCGCTAAGCTGGAGAACGTGAAAGAATCAATCATCGAAACAAAAAGCCGCATCGAATCGATTCGACACCAGACGGCGATCACTCAGAAAATGCTTGATACCTACTCCGATTACCCTGAAGGGGTGCGACACCTCATGGTGGACCAGTCGGGGTACCCCGGAACCGTTGCCGATATCATATCCATCGACGATCGATACCGTCTCGCCATCGAATCGATCCTGTGTGAAGCCGCTACTTATCTGCTGGCGACCGACCATGAACAGGCGTTCGTGGGCATTAGAAACCTGCATGACACGAAAAAAGGTATCGTTACATTTTTACCCTTGAATCATTTCGCCAATCAGGAACAATCCCACTCAGATTACGATCTCTCATCCGTCTCCGGGCACGTGGTGGGCTGGGCCGACGAACTCGTCACGGTCGATGATCGCTTTAAACCGCTCATCAGAGTTCTGCTGGGCGACTGCCTGGTGGTGGATGATGGCGGATTAAATCGAAGTTACACCGAACTCTCGGAAAAGTATCATATCGGTATCGTGACCACCAACGGCGATATGATCTCGGCGATGGGGACGATACGCGGGGGAAAACATTCGCGCGATGATACCGGATTTATCGGACGTAAAGACCAATTGCACAAATTGAGACAGGATCTGCGCGATTTAGAGAGCCAATTATCCGCGTCCGAAAAATCGAAGAACGACCTGGATAACGCGCTGCGCGATTACACCGAGAGCCGGGAAACACTGGAAGAAGAGATGGCAGAATTGAATAAAGACCTGTCCGCCATCCGATTATCGATCTCCGAACATGAGTACAAACGCGACTCGAACAAGCAGCAGGCCGAAAAATTAGAACGAGAGATCGTTCAGTTCGATCAAAAAATCGAAACCACGAATGTGAATATCGTCGAACTGACTGGACTGATCGAGAACGAAAAAAAATTACAGCTAACCAACGAGGAGAAAATATCTGGCTTCTCCTCCGAGATCACCCGTATGGAGATAGAACGTGAGACATTGGCGCAACATGTGCATGAATTGAACCTCACCCTCATTCAGATACAGAACGATGAAAAGAATATGCGCCATGAGCTTGAACGAACGACACAATTCATAGCGACCAGCGAACATTCCATCACCAGTAAACAAAAGGAATTTCAAGAAAATCAAACGCAATCCGATAGTCTGACCGAACGAATCGATGAACTCAGCACCCTGCTTGTCGATGATTACGACGAAAAGGAGAAACTGGAATCGTTCGTTCGCTCCAACGAGGAGAAGCGAACGGCGCTGAATGAGAATATCGAACAAAAAGAAAAATTTATTCGACAATTACGCAATAATAAAGAAACTATTTCCGAATTCATTCATGAAAAAGAATTGAGAGTTGCTGAATTAAAACTGAACGCGGACACACTGTATCGTCGCATCGGTGAGGAGTATGGTCATGATCTGACGGTGACCGAAATCGATGACCAGTATGACCTTGATCAGGATTCGGTCGAGATCGAACGACTGAAGAGCCGTCTCAAGGCGCTGGAACCAGTCAATTTACTGGCGTTAAAAGAGTACGATTCGGAAAAGGAGCGCTTCGATTTTCTCAATAAACAACGAGACGATCTGATCAAGGCGAAACAGAACCTGAATGAGACGATCGAGCATATAAACAAGACGGCGAACGAAAAATTTCTGGATGTGTTCGAAAATATTCGACATAATTTCAACAAAGTGTTCACACAATTTTTTGCAGATGGCCAGGCGGAGTTGATCCTGGCCGCATCAGAGGATCCGCTGGAAGCCGACATCGAGATCGTGGCGAATCCCAAGGGGAAACGGCCCACCTCATTAACGCTGCTGTCCGGAGGTGAGAAGGCGCTGACGGCCATCTCATTATTGTTCGCGATCTATCTGGTGAAACCGAGTCCTATATGTATCCTCGATGAAGTGGATGCACCGTTGGACGATAACAACATCAAACGGTTCACCGAAACGGTTCGAAATTTCTCGAAAGAAACCCAGTTCCTGATCGTTACCCATAATAAAATGACAATGAAATCCGCTGATTGTCTTTACGGAATAACCATGGAGGAACCGGGTATATCGAAAGTCGTATCCGTAAAAATGGACTGACCACGACGTCTCAAATACATGGTTGAAGCCTCGTACCCGGTATGCTGAGAAAACAATGAGGAGTGAATGGGGCTTGTTTATAAAACAATCTGCTGTGATAGTTTTAGTCGATTTGGATCTTTGCTGAAGACGGATATCGAATATTTAATGTAACGCTCCTCGTTACTATCATATTTTTTGGGAGGTTCACAAATGAGATATATTAAACTTGTCGTTCTGCTTATCGTGGTTACAGCAAACATAGCTTTGGCGCAGGATAATGAGCAGAAGGAGATGAATTTTAATTACGATTACGCTTGTTTCAAAAGCGAGAACGGCTATCTGTATCTTGAATGGTATGTGTCTATATTTACCAATCACTTGCAATATATCGAAGATAATAATCGATTCAAAGCCGGATTTTCAGTGACGGTCAGTTTCTTTGATCAAGATTCGCTCGTCATGGAGAGGTCGTGGCGAAATGCGAACTATGTCGATAGCCTGGAGCAATTAACAGGAAATCAGAAACTGTATAGCACCAACCACTTCTTCTTAAAACCCGGCTCATATAAAGCAAAGACGACCATCCTCGATGAAAATTCAGGACGATCAAAAGAATACGAAAGCACCGTCGACCTCACGGCGTTTCCAATTGACACGCTTATCATGAGCGATATCCAGTTCGCATCGTCCATTCGACCGGATACGCTTCACAATCAGTACTATAAAAATGGCTATCAGATCATCCCAAATACCGATCGATTCTACGGACAGGGATTACCGATGCTGTTGTTTTACGTTGAAATCTACAATCTGAAACTGGCCGATGAGGCAGATAAATTGCCTTACTCGATCACGTACAGCATTTACAACAGCGATGATCAACTCGTTCGTAAATTCCCGGCGAGAGCTAAACATAAGCCGGGCAACTCGGCAGTTGAAGTCGGTGGATTCAACATCATCACCTTCCCTTCAGGCACCTATTTTCTGCAGTTGGACGTCGTCGATTCGACTAACTCCAGAACGGCTTCGCAGAAGTCGAAATTCTTCGTCTATCGACCCGGTGATTTTGAGGGAGAACCCCAGCCGACACAAGAGCTTTCGCCTGAACTGGTGGCCGATCGATCGGTGCGTATGTTGCAGGGGATATACAATAATATGGAAGAAGCTGAGATCGATAATGAATTCGGGGCAGCAGGATACATCGCGACGAAAGAGGAGCAATCAATATACAAGACACTCGATCTGATAGGGAAACGACAGTTTATGCCGCAATTTTGGGCAAAACGTGACGATTCGATCAACACGCCGCAAAATGAATATCGGGAAAGCTACCTCACGCGAATGTATACGGCGGAGAAAGAGTTTCGTGGGTTCAAGAAAGGCTGGCGATCCGACGAAGGCCGTATCCTGCTCATGTACGGCATCCCCGATGAGATCGAGCGCTTTCCGTCGGGTAACGAAACCCGTGCCTATCGGATCTGGCACTTCTTCTCGATTCAGGGCGGCGTGGATTTCATCTTCGTCGATCGTCGGGGATGGGGTGAATACGAACTGGTCCACTCCAACGCCCGCGGCGAACTATACGACAACGAATGGACCCGCTGGCTCGATCCGAATAAATAATACGAAGCGAAACGGTTCGTTCGGGACTATATCAAAAGTACACTCGTAGTGACGAATTTATTCGTCAAATACATTCTATAGTATGAGCGAATAATTTTACTACTACAAATTATACTCTATATTTTGCAGAGGGATTTTTGATTCAGTTCCCGGACAATCTATTCGATACTTAGAACGATGATTGTTGGCTTAATTCTTCAACTCGATCTTTCTCCGATGGTGTACAGCAAGATCGAGATTCAATGTGGAGTTTCTGAGGAAATAAAAATAAGCTGATTTGTTAGTTGCCTGTTCTTCGACAATTTCAAGATGACGTGAGACACAAGATATCGGTCATATGAGCCGATATAATGAGTGATTTAGCCACGTCACATCGCGCTATCAGTAAATCCGTTCGTGCTCTTCGATGTGATTTGGACAGAACGCTGTGCCTGTCGTCCGATCATAGATAATCGGGGTGCCATCGATGGGACACGTGGGAATCTGGCCATCTTCGAACATCGATGGTTCCAGACTGCGGGGAAATTGATGACTGCCAACAGCCAGACTCTCGGCATATGCGATGGCCAGAGCTGTCTCCACGATGACCTGGTTACGACGGCACTGACTCGCCTCCGCATGCTTGCTGATGTTGATGTACCGCGATGTGGCACCGGCCACAAAGATGACTAATAGAATGATGACGATGAAAACCTTAATGACGATGATTTTTTTTAACGTAATTGCTGGCATGATCTATCTCCCAAGTTTTGATTAATGATAATGCAACATACATGCCAATCATTTTACACTAATAATCTAATCGTTTGGCGGGAAATAGATGTGATGGGGACAACATTTTATCAAAAAAAACAAGCATTAAATGGGTATATTTTACATTTAATCAATATAAATAAATAGTTGACCATATAGTTATCAATTATGTCACATTTTGTATCACACCATGTGATACAATGTGTTCAGTGATGAAACAGGTTCCATCATTCATCAGACATGTCCGGACCGCTGAATCATTGTCCGGTTTCATCCATCATTTTCGCACAATTTAGTATGAGCTGCATCGTCTGAGTGTGAATATTCATCACGGGTCGTATCTGATCCTTCTGAAACGTAAACACACCCTCAGTCCATGAGGTCAATTCTTTAACCGCGTCTTCGCCCTTATTCGTGTCCGTCTCGGCCCACACTAATTTACCGTCCAGATAGCCGATACTGCCCCTCATGGTTCCGTTTTCCAGGGAGAGCGTTCCGCTCTTATTGGAGATATGTAACAGCTGCAGAATTTCGATGACCAGTATATGAGAAATCTGTCCGTGCAATGAACTGACCGGCCGCTCTGGCAAACTCTTTGATTGCCGAATTCTACGTGTAAACGATTCGATTAGCGTATGTATCTCCCTGACGGACGCGTCGGGTTCAATATAAGCGTCGACACCACTGCGATAGGCGTTTATCCTGACTTCTGCGTTCGAGGTGTTCGACAATAACATGTACGGCGTATATTGAAGCGATTCGTTTTGACGAATCATCCAGCAGAGATCGAAACCATCAATGCCTGTCGCCTGTGATGAGGCTAAAATCAGATCTGGTTTTTCATTTTTTGCGATTTCATACGCTTTTTTACCGTCTTTCTCCGATAAAATAGTGTATGAATATTTAGATAACTCACGTCGCAGAAAGGTCAATTTGCTCTCATCCTCATGGATGATGAGTATCGTCATGCTCGTTTCCGAATTCATAGTGTCCCGTTCTTTATAGATGTCTATATATAGATCAGGTGTTGATAAATTGTGGATAACTTTTCACTTTTTTAAAGACAACCTGATTTTCCAATTTTTCGCCAATTGTGTGTCTTCAATGTCAGACACACTATATATTGAATGTGATGATTTATTTCAGTTGTATCTTTTTTGTAATAATACATAAATTTAATATTTATAATATATTATCAATATGCACAGATGGTTCGGTCAGGGAATAACAAATTACGGCCATCATCATCCCACGTCAAACTAATAACTTAGCGATTTTTTAAGTGACGCGGTTCACGTTAAATCTGTAAATTTTAAATTCTGGATAAAGTGTGGATAACTTTTTAATATTAAATATTGACTTTAAAGAAAAAAATACGTAAATACTATAGCAAAAATTTAAACCAAAATCAATGATAAAATCAATAAATTGGGTGTGTATGGATTGGATACTCGGTCTCATTTTCTTTACGATTCTCGGATTTCTGATTTTTCTAATGGAATATTTACGCAATCATTTACATGTTAACGCGGAAATTACTCGAAAATTTGTGCATTTAATCACAGGCATTTTCATCGCCATGACGCCGCTTATATTACGATCGAACCTACCCGTATTAAGCGTGGCATTTATATTTATTCCTATCAATTATTATGCCATTGAGCGTAATGTATTGAAATCGATGCACGACACACGACAGAAAAGCTATGGCACCGTCTTTTACCCACTGGCGTTCTTTATTCTGGTCTACCTGCTTTGGGATCATTACATCAGCATCTTGATCGCTGCGACATTGGTGCTTGCCATAGCCGATACGTCAGCCGCTTTGGTGGGTAATCGCATTAAAAATCCGATTACCTACATATTGGGTAGCGAGAAGAAATCGGTTCAGGGCTCTGCCACCATGTTGTTGCTATCCGCGGTGATCGTTTTCTGTTGTCTGCAAACACTGGCCTCGAAAGATGGAATCAATATCCCTGTATCTTATTCTATCCTTTATGCAGTGCTCACCGCCATCATAGCGACCGTGTGCGAATCGATATCGTTCAAGGGTTCTGACAATCTATCGGTACCGCTCGGAACCGCTTTCACTCTACATTACCTGGTTTCTCATCATCCACACTATCAGACATTTTTACTGGGAATTGTACTGGCTCTATTTCTGGCTGTTATTTCGTATAAGCTCAGGTTTCTCGACGGCGGAGGAACGGTATCCATGTTCATCTTAGGCGTCGTGGTCTTCGGAACAGGAGGATGGAAATTTTCATTGCCTATATTATCATTCTTCTTATTATCAAGCCTGATATCTAAACTGGGCAAAACGAAAAAGAAACAGCTGGTCGACACCTTCCAGAAATCGAGTCGCCGCGATCTGGGTCAGGTGTTGGCCAACGGCGGGGTGGCCGGAATTTTGGTTGTCCTGTGGAACTATTACCCTGCCGAGATACTGTACTACATGTTCGTCGGCTCCATCGCGGCGGCCAATTCCGATACGTGGGCGACCGAGATTGGCGTCTTCTCAAAATCCAAACCCAGACACATTCTGACCTTCGACCATGTGCCCGTCGGTTCATCGGGCGGGGTCTCATTATTAGGAACAATGGGTGCTCTGGCCGGAAGTGCAGTTATATCCTTCATTGCCTATTTCTTCATTAAGGACCTGGCTGTCGTTCTCCTGATCACACTGGCCGGCTTTCTCGGCAGCATATTCGACAGCATCGTCGGAGGCACGATACAGGTTCAATACCAATGTCCGAACTGTCATAAAATAACTGAGAAGATTATTCACTGTATATCCTTCAGAACCAGGATAGTTTCCGGGATCAAGTGGATCGACAACGATATCGTCAATTCGTTGTGTACATTTTCCGGTGCGATAATCGCCGGATTCCTGTTATATTTTAGTGCATAATTAATCATCGTTACATCATATATATATTACCTGTACGTAAGTTAACAACAAGGAGTGAAGCATGACCACAATAGTCGAAATATTAGGGCGACAAATTTTAGATTCGCGGGGCAACCCGACGGTGGAAGTCGATGTTTACCTGGAGAGCGGGATCATGGGACGCGCAGCAGTTCCATCGGGAGCTTCCACGGGCGAACACGAAGCCGTCGAGTTACGTGATGGCGACAAATCCCGTTATTTGGGCAAGAGCGTTGAAAAGGCAGTCGATAACGTAAACGAAATTATAGCCGAAGAGATCGTGGGTGAAGATGCGTTGGATCAGGTCATGATCGACAAGATGATGATCGAACTCGACGGCACGGAGAATAAAAGCAAGTTAGGCGCCAATGCCATACTCGGCGTCAGCCTGGCAGTTGCCAAAGCCGCTGCATCGGCCGTCGATCTTCCGTTATACCAATATATCGGCGGTGTAAATTCGAAAATAATACCTGTACCCATGATGAACATCATGAACGGCGGTGCGCATGCCGATAATAATGTCGATCTACAGGAATTTATGATCATGCCGGCCGGTGCGGAAACTTACTCCGAAGCCCTCAGAATGGGTGTGGAGACATTCCATCACCTGAAGAGCGTACTGAAGTCCAAAGGCTATAACACCTCAGTCGGCGACGAAGGCGGATTCGCACCCAATTTGAAATCGAACGAAGAAGCGCTGGAAGTCATCATGGAAGCCATCTCAAAAACCGGATATAAAGCCGGCGAACAACTCTTTATCGCACTTGATCCTGCATCCAGTGAGTTTTTCGATAAGGCTAAAAATCGCTACATCCTGAAATCCGAAAACAAGGAATTGACTCCCGCCGAGATGGTTGATTACTACAAACGACTCGTCTCGAAATATCCGATCGTGTCCATCGAAGACGGTATGGCAGAGGATGATTGGGAAGGTTGGAAGATCATGACCAAAGAACTGGGCCACAAAATTCAACTCGTCGGTGACGATCTGTTTGTAACGAACACCAAACGTCTGCAGCGCGGCATCGATGAAGGCGTGTGCAATTCGATCCTTATCAAATTAAACCAGATCGGTACATTGACCGAAACATTAGACGCTATCGAATTGGCAAAACGCGCCAGTTACACATCAGTCATTTCGCACCGCTCAGGAGAAACCGAGGACACGACCATCGCAGACGTCGTCGTTGCCACGAACGCGGGTCAGATCAAAACAGGTTCTGCCTGCCGTACAGATAGAATCTGTAAATACAATCAATTACTGCGTATCGAAGAGGAGCTGGGTGAAACGGCGATCTATGCCGGTACATCGGTACTCAAAAAATAATTCTATTCGTTGATTTTAATCGATGCAGGTTGCAAGGAAATCTATCGGCGATGAACTCTGTGATACGGTCGTTCTTTTGATAAAATAATGAGCGACGCGTAACAGCCGTTTTGCTTGTGACCTGCATTCTATACAGCCAATGTGTTGCAATGAAAAAAACACGTAAACGACATTCCGAAAAACAATCTTCTCTGTCGATAAAAAAAATCAGATGGTTAGCACTTGTTTTTATCCTAATTCTGGTGTATATTTTTATCCAGGGTGATCAGGGTCTTATCAAATACATGCAACTGGCGAGGGAAAAGAACAGAATATTGAAACGTATCGAAGAATTGACAGCCGAAAGTAAGGACCTGACCGATGAAATTGAATTATTGAAGAATAATTATCGACATATCGAAAAAGTAGCGCGCGAAGAACATCGCATGGCCAAAAAAAATGAAAAATTATACATCATCAATCCTCCGCCCGAAAAATCAAACGGGGATTAGTTGAGGGCGATCATCTTATGTGGAAAAAAATAAAGATCTATTTTCTAACCGGATTAGTGGTGCTGGGACCGTTCGTGGCAACCATGTTTCTCATCTCATGGCTGTTCACAAAGATCGATAGCCTGTTGAAAGGGTTCATTGGCGGCTTCTTAGCTCGTTTCGGACTGGATCCGATTCCCGGATTAGGATTTATCTCCGTGATTCTGATCATCGTCTTCACCGGCATCGTTGCCCGAAACTATGTAGGCAAAAAAGTGCTTGCGATCGGCGATATGATCGTTACCAAAATCCCACTTATCAATCGTATCTACATTGCGATCCAACAGATAAGTCAGGCGTTCCTCTCAGAAAAAAGAGAAGTATTTAAAGAGGCCGTGCTGATACCTTATCCGAGACAGGGATTATATTCGATCGCTTTTTTTACCCAGGATACCAAGGGGGAAATTCAGAAATTGCTGGATCATGATGTGGTCAGCGTCTTTCTTCCCACCACGCCTAATCCGACATCGGGTTTCCTGCTATTCGTCCCTAAAAAGGACGTGATCAGATTGTCGATGTCCATCGAAGATGCCATGAAATTGATTATCTCTGGCGGAGCCATCATTCCCGAACATACGAAGCAGGCGTTCGTCGCTAAAGATCCCAAATTCATCGATATGGACAATGTGAATCAGCCTGTTCGAGTCGATGACGATACCCATAACCCGATACCAGCCAAGTCTCAAGAACAATAATGGTTCATGCATCCATGCCCATTACCAAACTCAGCATATATGTCGTTATTGTCCTCGTTTTTTCTACAGCAGTAACTGCTTTCTCTGACACGGATAACGTTGAACAGCATCCCACGTTCATCAATCAGCTTGGATTTGAGCAAAATTTTAATATATATCGATGGCTCTATGGTTTCACTTTTGAAACTGAACTCAGCCCAAAAGCATCAATACAGGTCGTTGAAAATTTTAATTCCACCTTAATGCGTCTCACAGACAATCAAAAAAAGTGGAAGGACGACAACGTATTATCGATCGATTACTCCTGGAAATTTTCACCCACCCTCATCGGGAAGATAATGACGTCCTCAGTCTATTTCTCGGACAGATTATCGGGCATTAAAAACGAGATTAAAACAAACTCCGGAAGCCTGGGACTCGTCTATCAGCCATCCAGGGTGATTAACATCAATTCGCAATTAGGTTATAAATTTGACGAGCGGTTTGATGAGCTGGATAACGGAGCAACCTATTTATTTGATATACGTATACCCTATATCGATATCAATGAGTACGTCAATTCATTTCAATTTTTCATCGATGGCGATGAATTTGAAAAGAGAAAGAACAGGGACCTTAAAATAAATTATAAGGTCACCAGACAATTTTATATGGACACATCCGATTCTTTGTCCGTGAGCTATTCCAAAAAACGACGTGATAACTACGGTCAATTTGATCTATTGACGCTTCCCATCGAAAGCCTCGACGAACAACTCGGCAAATTCACCAACGTTCTCAAATATCACGTCAATGATCAGATACGTTTTAATGTGCACAGTGATATTACGACACGAGAAACTCAGGTAAGCCGGTTCAATACCGATGATATTGATCTGTCGCGATCCAAACATGAACTGAGTACATTCAATGAGTTCGATCTCAAATTCGAGCGAAAAAACATAAGGGAGAGTTTAAAGTTTAGTTATTTGACCGAAACACAGAAAAATGACGTACCATATTCGGAGAGGTACTCACCTTTCTCCCCACAGTTTAGCTATGCATCACCTGACTTTAAGAGCTCACGCGTCTCTTTGGCAAACGTTTTGCATCTCCGTTTTTCTAATCGTGACTCGCTGATGACGAACGTGTCGATCAGTCGATACCGATACGATACACCGGACGATGAAAATAACGATGATCATGATGAGCTGAGAATAAACGCCGGAATTACTCAAATTCATTATTTCAATGAAATGATGAAACTTAGTACCAACTTAGGCGTTAATCTGAAGCACCTTGTTTTCATCTTCGGTGAACGAAGTGCTGATAATAACTGGATGCGGATCTTCAGGCTGAGTCCTGAATTATCGTTCGTTCCTAATAAAAGCTTTCAGTGGGTCCAATCGCTCGAGGTATTGGCCAATTATGTAGAATATGATTTCGAGCAGACGTTTAGTCCAACCGATATCAGAAGCTATGTATTCCGTAAATTTTCAATGCAGCAAGCCATTCAATATCAGCTGAGCAGGACGATACAGATGAACGCAAACTACAGATTGGAACTGGAGGAAAATGGTAAATTGCTATGGGATCAGTGGAAGGAGACGGTGATAACCACTCGTCAGAATCATTACGTCCGATCCAGCGTCGACTACACACCATGGCACTATGTGACCTTTTCCACGGGTTTCGTTCTCTACGAGCGTAAAGAAGATTTTAAACTATATGAGTCAGCAACAGGCTCTGGTTCTCCTAGTCGTAATGAATATTTCAGCTTCGGACCGAGCCTCAAACTGATTTATGCTCCTCATCCGGGATTGAATTTTTCATTAACGGCGGTAAGACGATTCATAGATCGAGTTGGACAGGATCGATATCATATAAATAATATTAATTTGAATTTATCATGGTATCTCTAATTAAGGAGATGACACGTGCGAAAAGAGAAGTTGCGTGATCATTATCGCTTGGTTGTTCAGAGTGATTTGAATGAAATTCAGCATGTAGAAGAAGTAACCGAAAATATTGTGACGGAAATGGGCTTTACCGAGGAAGATCGCGATAGTCTGGCGATTTCGATAACTGAGATAGTCGGTAACGCCATCACGCACGGCAACAGGCTCGACGAAACCAAGCGGGTCATTATTGACTATTACATCAGCGAACAGGGTATTCGTATTCTAATTCAAGATGAGGGTCGAGGTTTCGATCTTAACGCAGTCGATAATCCTGTGGCACCGGAAAATCTGCTCAAAGAGAGCGGTAGAGGCATCTATATTGTACGGACATTGATGGATAAGGTAGCCTATTCATTTAATGACATGGGAACGCAAGTCGAGATCATAAAGTATTTGACATGAAGTTCATAAATATTGCATAAAATAAATTTTTTTGATAAATTCATCATGAAGGGCTTGACAACTGTCATATTATTTAGTATATTAAACGATACATAATTTTACCTGCACAAAGAAACAAGATCTCTAATTTTGGTCAGATAAATCGGGAACTTTGAGAACTTGAGCAAGTAACATAGAACTAATTTTTTATCCTGAAAGGAAGTGATTTTTCCAACGAATTGATAAACCTTTAGATCGTTGCGTGTTTAAGATATGTTTTACTGATCAATAATATGGGATAAATTGACAGACCATGTTGTAAAAATTAATACTATAGCGACTGGTTAAGACACGCCACGTCTTGTTTGTTGCTTTAAATCGTTATTATGATTTTTAAATTCGACAGGATAAAAAATAGTTCATCACCTCATCACTACTTCTGAATTCCAGCCTAATAAATTGAGAAGAAGATAACGAAGTATTCTGTACATAGTATTCTGGGGGGAAGCGGAGCGTAGTTAAGGTTACGATGTCGTGTAATGGATTAATTAATGGAAAGAAGAGTATTTAAGGGAAAGTATGGGATGCCTTATGGCAAAGAAGAAAAAAGTATCGGAAAATCGTTCCAAACAATCAATTGAAAAATATCTTGAGGAAATCGGTGGTTACTCGCCGCTGCCACCTGAAGAGGAGATTAGGCTCGCGCGACTTATAAAAAAAGGCGACACCCTGGCTCTGGATAAACTGGTCAAAGCGAATCTGAGGTTCGTGATCAGTGTTGCCAAAGAATATCAGGGACAGGGTCTGCCGTTACAGGATCTAATCAGCGAAGGTAATCTGGGATTAATTAAAGCTGCTCAGCGATTTGATGAGACAAGAGGATTCAAATTTATTTCCTATGCCGTCTGGTGGATACGCCAGTCCATTTTACAGGCATTAGCCGAACAATCTCGTGTTGTACGTCTACCCCTGAACAGAGTCGGTGCCATCAATAAAATCGGTCGTGCCCTGGAACAGCTCGAGAAAGCCTATGGCCGGGAACCGAGCATTAACGAGGTTGCCAGTAAAATGGACATGACCGCGTTTGAAGTCGCCGATGTTCTCAAGACATCAGCGCGTCATCTCTCGCTCGATGAACCGTTTAAAGACGAAGATGGCAACAACCTGCTCGACGTGATCGAAAGCGACCGTTACGCTCCGCCGGATAATACATTGATGCAAGAATCATTGCAAGTCGAAATTGACAAAGTATTATCCACGCTCAAGCCGCGTGAAGCAGAAATCATTAAGCTTTATTTTGGACTCGATGGCGACCGTCCGCTTACCCTCGAAGAGATCGGCGAACATTTTCAGCTCACTCGTGAACGGGTAAGACAAATCAAGGAAAAAGCGCTGCGCCGCTTACGTCATCGATCCAGACTCGAACCACTGCGCAAATATTTAGGTTAACATATCAAGGGTGTGTATCCTTAAATTTTTAAGAAAACGACTGGTTTTCACCTATTCATCACAGCGTAAACCAGTCGAAAAATCTACGATACACTCCCTGCCCACTTACCACCGCTCTATAGTTCACTTCCGTTTAAAAAATTACTTGAAATTATATAATATTTTTTGTATTATGTTCTTATATTATGAGGAGAGGATTTTGCACCGAATCGCTTACATTGTTTCGCTTACTCTGGTAGCAGGATTGATGATCACAGCATGTACCGGGTATAATGATAGCGAGCGGCAGCTCGCCGTAATGATCGAAGACCAGGTGGTTAAAGTACAACCACTGATGCGCCAGCAGGCCCTGTCGGGTTGGCAGGCAGATTCTTCCGGATTACCCGAAGCGTACGCGCGCCAGGCAGAACTGGAGATGCAACTTCGCACCATCTATTCAGATTCCGTGAAATTCCGGCTATTTAAATCTTATCATGACTCTGAAGAGATACATGATCCTCTCTTAAAAAGGCAGGCTGCAATTCTCTATCAACTGTTTCAAAGCAACCAGATCAAACCAGATCTGCTGAAAAAAATCGTTGATAAAAGCACCGCGGTCCGTAATAAATTCAACACCTTCCGAGGGAAAATCGGTTCCCGGCGCGTCTCTAACAGTGAAATCCAGCTCGTTTTGCAACAAGAGGTTGATTCTAAACTGCGTAAAAACGCCTGGATAGCCGGTAAACAAGTGGGACGTTTCATCGCGAACGACGTTATCGAACTCGTCAAATTGAGAAATGAGGCCGCACGAGATCTGGGCTTCGAAAATTACTATATCATGTCGCTTACTCTATCCGATCAAAATCTCACACAGTTGACCGCCCTGTTCGATGACCTCGATGCTCTGACCAGAGAGCCGTTCCTAAGAATTAAGTCTGTGATGGATTCACTCCTCGCAAAGACGTATCGACTAAATCCCAACGCACTGATGCCATGGCATTATCAAGATCTCTTCTTCCAGGAAGCACCGCAAGTAACGACCACTGATCTTAACGGATATTATTCTTCACAAGACATCGTCAAACTTGCTCACGATTTCTTCCGCAGCATCGATCTTGATGTGACCTCTATCCTGGATGCAAGCGATCTTTACGCGCGTGAGGGCAAATATCCGCATGCTTACTGTGAGGACATCGACCGATACGGCGATGTTCGCATCATGGCGAATCTCAGCAATGATTCATACTCCATGGAAACCTTGCTCCATGAACTGGGTCACGCAGTCTATGATGCGCACTTTGCTCCTGACCTTCCCTTTCTTTTGCGACAACCAGCTCACTCCTTCATTACAGAGGGTATCGCCATTTTCTTCGAACGCATGTCGCTGCACCCATCCTGGTTCAGAGATGTATTGAAACTGAACGAGGTCGAAGTCGACACGATCACCGAGGAAATCCGGAGGAATATAGTCTGGAAGCGACTGGTATTCGCACGATGGGCTCAGGTGATGTTCCGATTTGAGCAGGAATTATATCGCAACCCTGATCAGGATCTAAACAACCTATGGTGGGATCTGGTGCAACAGTACCAACTCCTCAACAGACCACCTCGTCGGAATGAACCGGACTGGGCCACAAAGATTCATCTGGCCACCTACCCGGCATACTACCACAATTATGTGCTGGGCGAGCTGTTCGCTTCACAGCTGACCGCGCATATCAACAAGTCGGTTATCAGGAACAGCACGGGTAGACGGCTTTCTTACTATAACCAACCTGATCTGGGACGTTTTCTGATGCAGCGTGTCTTCAAACACGGTGCTCGTTACGAATGGGAGGAACAAGTAAAAAAAATAACCGGCGAAAGCTTAACTGCCACATATTTCGCCCAACAATTCATTCAATGAGCTCTTTGAAATGACACTATCAGGTCGTCCGATCTCATGAATTCTCTTGCTCGATCAATGAGATGCATGCGCACATCGTTCACGTGCGCAGAATCGGATGACGGATCACGTCCCTGTACAAAATCACACCTGTCCTCTTAACTTGTCAAAGGAGATTAAAATGAAATTTAGCATGGACAGTACATTTAAACGAGTCATATTTCTCGTTATCACCATCGCAATAGGAGTATTACTCCTTTACACTGCATATTTTTACGTACCTGAACTAAATCAACAATCGATGGTTCTCTATTTTCTGCTCGTTCAGGCTCTCGTATTAATCACATTTTATGTATTTTGTGATGCACATGCCTATCGGCTTCGATCCGTAAAAAAGCTTAAAAACCCACGGTTGCAGGAAAACACGTTCTTATTTTCATCATTGCTTATCGAAGATTATAAATACATCCGTGAGACTCTGAAACAGGCGATGGACGATCGTCACACCATGGTTAATTATTTCATCCTGATAACCGGCGGTATCGTAACGATCACGGTTTCAAATTTATCGTTCGAAAAATTCCAGAATCCCGATATTCGCTATTTCCTTAAACTCGCAGTATTCATTCTGAACTTTATCGGATGGATCTATTTTCTACATCTAATTCGCCTTCGTCAGGCATGGCGCGGAAGTGCCCTGGCCATGAATCAAATCAAGGAATTTTACATCCAAAACGGCCGCATTCCGGATGATATCGCCCGCTCTGCATTCCTCTGGGATACAAAAACCGTACCCGCGGCCGGAAGAAAGAGCAACGTATTCTACTATTCGGCTCTGTTAATCAGCTTTGTATCATCGATCTTTATCGTTATCGCCAGTTATATCTCCGTTCCGTATGAAGCCGGACTAAGAATCCCCTCTATTTCTCTGTTCCTGGGATTATATCACCTCGTCTTTCAGATGATGTGCTATTCACTATTTTTAGATTATTCGAAAGAGAGAACCACGGACAGATGAAAGTCGTTATTAAAAACGTAGAACGCGTCTTTGATGAATTTCTGAAAATCGATCGTGCCATCATTCAGTACGAGAAGTTTGATGGCACGATGACGGATGATGTCGTGCGGTTCAATATGAACCGTGGTGATTCCGTGGCTGCCTTATTGATCAACCGCGATACGAACTGTCTCATCTTCACGCGACAGTTTCGATACGCCGTATATTCCCATGATCTACAGGATGGCTGGCTGCTCGAGATCGTCGCCGGTATCATCGAAAACGGCGACGAGCCGACAGACACTATCATTAAAGAAATTTATGAGGAAGTCGGTTATCGCGTCGATAACATCGCACCGCTATTTTCCTTTTACTCCACTCCGGGAAGCAATTCTGAAAAAATTTACCTCTTCTATGTGGAAGTCACTCATGACCTCAAGATCGCTTCAGGCGGAGGATTAGATGACGAGAGCGAGGATATTCAAGTCGTAGAAATACCCATCTCAGAAGCGTTCGATTTAATCGACCGAAACGAGATAATCGATGCAAAAACGATCATCGCACTCCAGTGGTTGAAGGCACAGCATCATCAATAAATTATACTATCTTCCGCTTATAAACTTCCTTAATCGCCATCCAAACTTAAAGCATGCTTCCTTCTGCATACGCTTCATGAGCCACATCGACTCACGAATGAATTGTATGCTGGTCAACGGATTCGACACATGAGTCACATGCCCCGTCTTGATCGCTTCGACGATACCGAGTACGGATCGCTCCTGCGCATGGACATACGAGTACGTCGTTCCAAATTGCATGCGGTGATGCATGTCAGAATTACCGACAAGGGGTAGATGGTAACGGTGGGCTATGTCGACGGCTGGTTTATTCGGGTTCAGAAAACGGTAGTAAAAATGACAGTACTCGATGGCATCGAAGAGCTCTATATGTTCGATGAGTTTACCCTTTAAGCAGGTTTTCCCCATGTAAAAAGGATGCGGGGCAATAACCGCCATCTCAGATGATATATTTCGACTTAATTCTTCGAAAGTCAGTATATGTTTGCGCCTGGTGTAATTGATCAACAACACGTGTTTGCGCTCAATAATCGCCTCCAGACCCGGGATCAGAATCAGTCCCCGCTCACGTGCGTAATCCGATACAGCAGGATCATTATACAACAAACCGTGATGCGTAAGGGCGATCGCATCGTACCGGGCAGAGACGGCCAGATCGATGATCTCTCTGGCGGACAGGAGGTCGCTGTACCCGAACACCTGCTCGGCGACGTCTTCGCGACTATGTATATGTAAGTCGATTTTTAACCTGAATCTCATCAGCTCATTTCATTTACCGTTCGCATCCATGGTTACAGCCGAATAAAGCACAGCCTCTTTCTATCATCTCATGGACGCGGCAGCATTGCGTCCATCTGGTTCTGCCATTGCGGATACGTGATCAAAGGATCCACCGGCGGGGCGGCCATTCGTTTCGGGAAATGTCGCTTAAACACAAGCATACTGATATCCTCTACCTGTAACGTATCGTAAACCGTGCTATTGATCTCCACCTCCGCATCATCAAGCACATTGGCCAGATAGGCATCCAGTACACCGACCTTCTTTTCATTGAGCACATCGTGACGAGCATCATCGTATACCTGATCCAATGGCATCGGACCGGCTTCCAGCGTTTCGACCAGTCGGAATATCGAATATTCCCCACTGTCCAGTCTCACGGGTCCCCCCAACTGTCCGATCTTCAAGCGACTCGCTGCCGTCCCTACCCTGCCCCAGGCCTGTGTCGTGTAAAACCCGTCGATTCCACCTCGGCGCCCCGAAGCCTTCTTCCTGGAATAGATCCGCGCCAGCCGGGCCATATCCTCCCCGTTCTTAATCCTCGCCAGCAATTCGTTTGCTAACGCTTCATTGTCGACGACGATCTCGCGTAATTTTAACATCTGGGGACGCTTGTAACGATCCGGATTTTTCTCATAAAAATAGCGTATTTCTTCATCCGAAACGCTCACCGTATCGAGTAGTCCATTTTTTACCATATCGGCTACAAATGCGTCGTTCCACATGGCCGATTGATTCTTGACAAAGTCTGATTTATGTAAACCCAGTTTTTTCCCCTCAGCGGCTAGCGTCTCTAACTCCGCCATTCTCCTGATAATCCTGCGGAGACTGTTGATGAAATCGCGCTCAGATGTTTTACTCAGCGGATAGGGACCGACGGATAGCTTCGTTAAAAAATCTCGCACCGTCCAGGTTTTACTGTCGAATTTGGCAAACATATCATCCATATGCTCAGCTAAGGTACTCTCTTTATCCAGATCCTCTACATCCTTTACCATGAGGTCATCACTCTGTTCATCAGCACCCTTGATATTATACAGTTTTAGCAATTCTGCAGAGACTAACTCGAACATTTCATGAGGCACCGTCAAACGTCTGTCCTTCATCAGGGACTGCATGTATTCATCGAGTTTGTCTTTACTCTTCCGATCGCGTAGGATCTTTTTCAATGAAGGAGATTGGGTGTAGAAATCGGCATCGGTCAGGAACACATCCTGGCTCTTATCGATCAGCTTCATGATGAAGAAAATACCATCGACTTCCTTTGGCTCGGAGATCTCGTTCAGCCCGAGGCTATAGGCCACATCCTCGAGCACCGGATGAGCTTCTCCCCATTTCATCGTCAGGGTGAGCACGGAATCCGCCGAAATAAAGTTTTGAGTCTGAAAGGTGCGTTTTATCTCATGTATCGACACCCCCTGATCCAGCAATCGTTTCGCTTCGACGGCCTGTTCCTGCTGCGAAAAATTCAGTACCTGCAACCGCAGCGTCTGCTTCGATTTGAGATAGGCTGCTTTCAAGTCGTCGTTGCTGATCTCAATCTTATCCGAGATCTCCGTCTCGATCAATTTTTCCACAATCGCCTCATTCTCCAGCTGTGTCGAATAGGCCTTATATTTTGCCACATCGTCGTAATCTCTGTCGTAACCGATCTGCGCCAACACCTTCTCACCGATCAACGACGTCATGAAATTTCGTTTATTCCGCTCTGTATCGCGGGTTTGTAGGATCTGCGGTGTGAATTCATAACGCTGTTTGAATTCATCGTCCGTAATCGCGATATCGCCTACACGTGCGACGATGTTAGTATCGTCCGGCTTCGAACATGAAAAAAGGATCAGCAGTATACATGCTATCAAACTAGTTTTTTTCATTTTCAGTCCACCCTGTTTGAAATAGATTTTCGCCGAATCCGCAGCGGCGAATTCGACCCCTGTCGTAGTTCATTTAAAAACGACCGATTCGCTTTTCTCTGACGTTTTTGCAAAGGAATCAAGCGCATCAGACACGATATCTCGCTTAATCATGCGAGATGGGGATGATTAACTCATCACGTTCGTTAATATTTCCTGTGCTACCTCGACGTCGTTAAAATGGATCGTCTCATGCTTCAGCGTCTGCGTCGTTTCGTGTCCCTTTCCGATCAGCATGATGATGTCGCCGGGCTGAGCCATTTTAATGGCATGCTCGATCGCTTTTCTGCGATCGATGATCTCTGCATAGCGATGATGCGTTACACCCGCCCTGATCTGCTGAGCGATCTCCACCGGATCTTCATTTCTGGGATTGTCCGCCGTGATAACGAAGTAATCGCTGAACTCCGAAACGATCTTGCCCATGATGGGTCGTTTTTCCTTATCCCGGTCTCCACCGCAACCGAAGACCGTGATAATGCGATTTGGCTTCAATTCTCTGGCCAGATTCAGAACATTCTCGATCCCATCGGGCGTATGGGCGTAATCGACCACCACCGAGAAGGGTTGTCCTTTATCCACTATCTCAAATCGACCCGATACCCTGATCGAATCTTCGAGTCCTTCCTTGATCGTTTCCAGATCGATCCCCTGAGAGACGGCGACACCAACAGCAGCCAGTATATTGTATATATTAAATTTCCCTACTAATTTGGGTTTCACGCGAACGGTCCCGGCCGGTGTTACCAGCGTGAACTCCATCCCCTTGATCGTCATCTCGATATCCTTAACCGTCAAATCCGCGTGGTTCTTTAGACCATAGGTCAATACTCTGGACTCAGTCGCATCGATAAAATAGTGAGCCGATGGATCATCGATGTTGATGACGGCGTAGTCATCGTTGGACAACCATTTAAATAATTTCATTTTTGTCTGGCGATATTGTTCCATGGTCTTGTGAAAATCAAGATGATCCTGTGTCAGATTGGTAAATACGGCAACGCGATAGCGAATACCATCCACCCGGAACAGCTCGATCCCATGTGAGGATACCTCCATGGTGCAATAATCGACCTGTTCGTTCTTCATCCTCGTGAAAATCTCCTGTAGATCAGGAGGTTCCGGGGTGGTGTCCTTGGACTGGTAAATTCGACCGTTAATTTTGTAGTAAAGCGTACCGATGAGGCCGGTTCGATGGTGACGTTTAAAGATGCTTTCAACGATGTGTGTTGTGGTGGTCTTTCCGTTCGTACCGGTAATCCCGATCATATGGATTGCGCGGGACGGGAAATCGTAAAACTTGTTGGCTAATCTGGCCAGCGCGAAGCGGCTGTTCGGTACGATGATCTTGATGACAGAATCCGGAAGCTCCATGTCTTTCTCCAGCACCACGGCAACGGCTCCACTGCGCACCGCATCATGGACGACATCATGTCCGTCGGGTATCTCAATTTTATCCAACTGGGTGTACATGTTGATGGCGACATAGAGGTAACCGGGCTTCACTCTTAATGGATCGTATACAATGCCCTGAATATCAACTGCATCCGTATTCCCGAATATTTCCTTCCGAGCAAGTTCTTCGAGAAGCAAATTTAATCTCATATCAAAAATAACTCCTTGTTAATAATAAGTACATGCCGAGGCGATCGATAATTAGAAAAAGATCGTTCACTATCACAATTTGAATATTTACGTTTCTGTACGATACAGGACTCAGCGCTGATTAAGCCTGATTTAATAGTCGCTTATATGACAATCGGAAAAAATAACTAAAATTAACACTAAAATCAAGATCATTTTATATAAATTTCATGACGACCGATCCGATCCATCTTTTCTCAGGATTTAGTTCAGTTGATGAAAAAAGTGTAACATTCCGTATAATTCTGATTTTGACTTGACAATAACGAATATTTTGACTATTATTTCAGTGATCATGCCAATGCTGCTCGTGCCGGATGTACTGCAATTTTATCCCTGAGCGGATGGATTATTGCTTTATCATATTGGATCGATATCAGGAGCAATGAATGAAGAAACAGTTGTATGTTCTCCTAACTATGTGCATGGCGTTTATCATTGGGGGATGCGGTCACTCGTCGCTGGTCCGGCATCATGAACCTGACGCGGATCAGGGTAACCGTTTGATTGAGGACCTGCGAGTCAAGCTCGCACAGGATCCAGTAAATACAAGGCTCACATTCTCTCTGGCCATGGCCTGTAAATCCGCCGGGGATCTCGATGCCGCTCTGACTTTTTTCGATTCGACGCTCCATATTGATTCTGTCCACACAAGAGCTAAAATTCATAAGGCCGATCTATTTGCCTCGCGCAATCAGCAGACCGATGCTTTCACCCTCTATCTGGAAGTCCTGCGATCGACCGATGACGAAAAATTGGTTGCTGAAATAGCGGAATTGCTGGGTCAACCTTATTCTATCTATCGACTCACCTCAGCCGACTACAACAACGCGTTCGGAAGTTACTCGCCGGACGGGGCAACGATCGTCTATCAATCCGATCGTTCAGGAAATTGGGACATTTATACCATGTCGGACAGAGGTACGAACGATACTCTTTTAATATCAGATGAAGCCGACGAAGAATTAGCGGTTTTCTCACATGACGGACGCTACATCGCCTACACGTCGAACCGCTGCGACTCATCGAAAACCGACCGTATGGATCAACAACGAGATATCTGGATATTCGATAAACAGACGAAGACGACTATCCCCGTCGTTCGATCCCCTTATGACGACTGGTTTCCATCGTTTACGGATCAACATCATGAGATCGTCTTCGTATCAGAGCGTGATGATCCCCGTGATGTATCGTTCGATATGAAACTGAGCGAGCTGTACATCGTAAACACTGCCGACGATATCACACTCCGTCTCACTCAGAACGATGATGATGATGGTTCACCCTCTGTCTCAAGGAACGGGAGATATGTACTCTACACATCAAATCCGGATAGTCTCTATCAGATTTATCAGATGGATTTGGAGCGAAACGAGATCAGTGGGATTCTAAAATTCAACGGACATTGCGGTGCGCCTTATCTGTCCTTCGACAGAAACCGCATGACGTTCTTTGCCAAAGCGGATAATAATTACGATATTTTTGAAATGAATATGATAAACGGCAGGTTAAGACGGCTGACGAACCATCAGGGGATAGACGCTTTTCCGCGATATTCTCCTGACCGTCGACGGATCCTGTTTCACTCGAACCGCGACGGAAAATTTCAAATCTATTTCATCGACCTCACCGAGCCTGTCCATCGAACTGAACTGATCGAGGAAATCGAAAGCAAGCTTTAAAATCGTTTTGCAAAAGGCCCGCCGAAGCTTCCCGAATAATGTTCTTTAAGGCGTAATTCACCTCGTTTAGCCGCACGTCGGCATCATCGAAAAGACTCACTGAGCAAGCGGTCCTTTCAAAAAATGATAGTAAAAAGCCTATACTTATCTGGTGTTGCCATGATTCGCGATTAAACGTTCAGGACATACGCCAAAATCAAGGGGTAGCCTACTAAAAGTTGTCAACAAGACCATACGCTAAGGAGAACTGCTTCGTTATTTGAGCAGTTCGTTTAACTCGTTTCTAAGTTCCGCGAGTTCTTCGATGGCTTCTTTCTTCTTTCTGATCCGGTCGAGCAAAACGTTCTCGTCCCTGCTGATTACCAGCAGCGTCATCGTATCCGCAATTTTATTTGCTTGAAGAGAGATCGCATCATTAAGCGTCGATATTCTTTTTTTCAATCGTTCGATCTTCTTCTGGATGACAACTTTTTCTTCAGGGGTGACAGTCATATCATTCCCTTCCCATTTTATTAATTTTTTGTAACATTTATCGAAATTAGCAACACAAATCCTTCGATAACGACCCTGGTTATCGCAGAATGGATTTGGATGTTAATTGGATAAATTAGATAAATGGGTTTGAGATGCGGAAATTTCCCGATATCATTTCCTATCTCGTCATGTCCGCAATAGCGCTTAAGTCACTAAAATAATATAGATAGAAACCCGTAAATTGATTATGTAGGTAGCTTTATATTACTTACACAATACAATTCTATTCTATAATATAATAAATAAAAAGATAATGTCAACATATTTTTTAAGTTACATAAAAAAATATACAATTCTGTATATTTTAGTAATTTGATCGAAGCTCAGGCGCCTTTCCGCCTGACCGTGCGGCGGATGTCGATGCGCGTCCTTTGTGAAAATTTGCCTTGACTCTTAAAAAAAAAATGAGTATAATTAGCGCTAAGTATATTTAATTTTATTAACTAATTAAATGAATTCAACTCAATCAGAGATTCATCCACAGTACATCAGGTTGAATAGTTTGGTCGGCACAACATGGAACTAAAAATCAAATCAAAGTTATTCGATGAGATCGGTCTGACACGGACGATCACCCGCTTATCGCATGAAATCATCGAGAAGAACAAGGGGATCGACAATCTGGCCGTCATCGGAATTCGCACGCGCGGAGCCATCATCGCGCAGAGGATTTGTCGCGAGATCAAATCGATCGAGGGAAGAGATCTTCCCCTGGGGATACTGGATATCACCATGTATCGTGATGATTTCAGAAATATGTTGGAGCAGCCTAAACTGCAGAAGACTGAAATTCCGTTTAACATCGATGATAAAAACATCGTATTGATCGACGACGTCATCTACACCGGCAGAACAACGAGAGCAGCTCTGGAAGCAATCATGGCATTTGGGCGCCCCAAATGTATCAGGATGGCGGTGCTCGTCGATCGCGGAGGAAGGGAGCTGCCGATACAGCCTGATTACGTGGGTAGGCGCATCTCGATATCTCCGGGTGAAGAGATAAGCGTCCAGATGAATGAAGTAGACGATATCGACGGCGTCTTATTGGTAGAGAGGCCAACGTCACCCTAAAAGTCACTGAAACCGATAATAACCTGAAGAAAACGTTCCTGACATGTCATCATTTACACTGAAACATCTCTTAGGTCTGGAAGGCGTATCAAGAGATGATATTACGACAATTTTGGATACGGCTGCCTCGTTCCGAGAGGTTCTGGACCGGCCTTATCCGAAAGTCCCTACGCTCCGTGGGACCACGGTCGTTAATTTATTCTTTGAAGCCTCCACTCGTACCCGCATTTCATTTGAATTGGCTGAAAAGAGACTCTCAGCCGACACGATCAGTTTCTCAACAGCGACTTCTTCGGTAAAGAAAGGGGAAACGCTCCGCGATACTGCCCAGAACATCGAAGCGATGCGTGTCGATATGGTCGTGATCAGGCATTCCGCATCCGGCGCCCCTCACTTTTTAAGTAAATGCATCAAGGGAACAGTCATCAACGCCGGCGATGGTGCACACGAGCATCCGACTCAGGCTCTGCTGGACATGATGACGATCAGGGACAAATTTAAGCGAATAGAAAATTTACGCATCGCCATAGTGGGAGATATACTCCATTCACGAGTCGCCCGATCCAATATCTACGGTCTGACCACCATGGGTGCGCAGGTAATGCTCTGTGCCCCATCAACCTTGATTCCGTATGAGGCGCATAAATGGCCGGTGCAGATCAGTTACAATGTGGACGATGCGATCGAATGGGCCGATATTCTGATGGTTCTTCGAATTCAGCTCGAACGGCAGCAGGCGAACTTCTTTCCCTCATTGCGGGAATATCACAACTATTTCGGCCTAACGAGCGACCGGATTAAGCGTGTGAACCGAGACATCACCATCATGCATCCTGGCCCCATCAACAGAGGCGTCGAGATCGAAAGTGAGCTCGCCGACAGTGACAAATCGGTCATATTAAACCAGGTCACCAACGGGGTCGCCGTACGCATGGCGGTTCTCTATCTATTGAGCGGAGAATTAAAGTCCGATGATGAAAAGACTAAATCGTAACTACCTAAGAAAGAAAAATCATGTTTCTGACGCAGTCGGAAGCGCTGATAAATTGTTATTTAAGAACGGAAGCCTGATCGACTTCAGTAAAAGACAGATCGTTCCGCAGGATATGTTGATCGTAAACGGTGTCGTCGCCGAGATTGGCCACCTCGAAATCGATGAATTCGATGGACATCAATTCGACATCGCGGGTAAGCTGATCATGCCAGGACTGTTCGACATGCACGTACATTTCAGGGAACCGGGTCGCGAAGACGAAGAGACACTGCTCTCGGGAGCATCTTCGGCCATGTTCGGGGGATTCACCAGTGTGTGCACGATGCCCAACACCGAGCCGGCTACGGACAACCGGGAGATCATCGAATACATTCTGAATTCGCTCAGTAATCACCTGATTGAGGTCCACCCTATCGCGGCGATCACGATCGGACGTAAGGGGGAGCAGCTCGTTGAGATCGCCGAACTCGTCGATGCCGGCGTCATTGCATTCTCCGATGACGGATCATCCGTCGCCAATCCCATGCTGCTGCGTAGGGCTCTGGACTATTCACGCATGTTCGATATCCTTATCATCGAACATTGTGAGGAACCCACGCTGGCTGCCAACGGAGCGATGCATGAAGGTTTTATGTCGACTAAACTCGGTCTGCCGGGTATCCCTTCGATCGCGGAAGAGTTAATCGTCGCCAGGAACATTATGCTGGCACGGTATACCAACGGCAAGATACACATCGCCCACATTTCTACCAAAGGCTCTATCGATCTGGTGCGCCGCGCCAAAGCCGAAGGGATTCAGGTTACTTGCGAGGTGACCCCTCATCATTTCTCATTGTGTGATGAAGATCTGGAAACATATGACACGAACCTGAAGATGAACCCGCCGCTGCGAACACCCTCCGATGTAGAGGCTGTTTTTGAGGGATTGAAAGACGGGACGATCGATGTGATCGCCACGGATCATGCACCACATTCGTCGGAGGAGAAGGACGTGGAGTTCGATGCCGCTCCGTTCGGGATCATCGGTTCCGAGACCGCGGTAGGCCTGACCATCACCAAACTCGTTAAAGCAGGTAAACTCAACCTGATCGATGCGCTGGAGAAGCTGTCTGCAAAGCCGTACCAGGTGTTAGGACTCCCCGTTCCGGAGATACGGTCCGGCGCGAAAGCAACGATCAGTATCATTGACCAGGATATCGAATGGATGGTGGATAAGCACGCCTTTCGATCACAATCAAGAAATACTCCCTTTCATGGTATGCGGCTACATGGGAAATCTTGGGGCGTCATCAACAACGGGAAATATTTAATTTCAGCCCAACAATAAAAAAAAATCTTGCTATTTAACATTAAAATTATTAAATTTGTAGTTTTAAAATTATAGCGAATTTTATAGAGTCGAAGGAGAAAATTTAAAATTGAAGACATTAACGCCAAAGCTCAACGATGTGCAGCATAAATGGTATCTTGTCGATGCCACGGACATGGTATTGGGTCGATTAGCAACGAGAGTCGCTCATATCCTGAAGGGTAAGCATAAAGCACAGTATGCCCCGCATATGGATGTCGGTGATCATGTCATCATCATCAATGCCGAAAAGATCAGGTTGACCGGAAAAAAGGCGCAGCAGAAATTCTATCATCGACATACCGGCTATCCGGGCGGTCTGCGATCAACCGCGTTCTTGGATCTGATAAACAAAGATGCTGCTTTTGTTGTGGAACACGCGATCCGAGGGATGTTGCCCCACAACAAATTAGGTCGCAAAATGTTCAAAAAACTAAATATCTATGTCGGTTCTGAGCATCCTCATGGTGCACAACAACCTGAAAAATTAGAGATATAGAGGATACTATATGAAACAATTCAGTGCAACAGGTAGAAGAAAAAATTCGATCGCTCGAGTTAGAATTTACCCTGGCTCCGGCAACGTGGTCGTCAACAAGCAGACGCTCATCGATTACTTCAAACGAGAGACGCTGAAGATGATCATCGAGCAGCCGCTTGAACTAACCGAGATGTTGGGAAAATTTGATATCATCGCCAACGTCCACGGAGGCGGTTTAACAGGACAGGCTGGTGCGATGCGACTCGGTATATCCCGTGCATTATTAGCCTATGATGCCGAGTTAAAACCGATTCTTCGAGCCAATGGCTTTTTGACCCGAGATCCCCGTGAGAAGGAGAGAAAGAAATACGGTCTGGCTGGCGCTCGAAAACGCTTTCAATTTTCAAAACGTTAATTCATTTACTATCACACACACCCTTATAATCTGGGGTGCCGATTAAGATCGGTGTTATGCTTGATTAAACTAAGGGTGGCGGAATAACCCCATAACAGGAGAAATCTATATGGAAAACGTCTCATTACAAGATCTTTTGCTGGCAGGTACACATTTCGGTCATTTGACACGACGCTGGAACCCCAAGATGAAGAAATACATCTTCATGGAGAGGAATGGCATTTACATTATCGATTTGAAAAAAACATTAGTGCACCTGCAACGCGCTTGCGAAGAGGTCATGAGGGTGGCAAGATCAGGTGAAAAGGTCTTATTTGTAGGGACCAAGAAACAAGCGAAAGATATTATTAAGGCCGAGGCTTTACGATGTGGAATGTTCTACGTGAACGAGAGATGGCTGGGCGGTACACTGACCAATTTTTCCACGGTTAAGAAGAGCATCAAGAGATTAAAAACTTTCGAAAAGATGTCCACTGACGGCACGTATGAAAAGATCTCTAAAAAGGAAATCCTGCAGATCGAACGTGAAAAAGAAAAATTGGAAAAAGTTCTCGGTGGTATTAAAGATATTAATCGGCTTCCGGGACTGATGTTCGTAGTCGATCCCAAGAAAGAATCGATCGCCATACAGGAAGCAGATCGTCTCGAGATACCGATCGTCGCCTTAATCGATACCAATTCCGATCCGGATCTCATCGATTACCCCATACCAGGCAATGACGACGCATTCAAATCGATCAACTTGATCACACGAACAATAGCTAACGCAGTCATAGAGGGCACAAAGCAACTGGACATCAATGAAGCCGAGGAAATGGCCATGAAAGATAAATTGGCCGCCGAAAAGGAGGAAGAGGCTGAGAAGGAAGCTGCATTCGCTCGTGATATTGAAGTAGACGAAGAATAAACCAGGAAAGAGAATTATAATGAATATATCAGCAGATGATGTAAAAAAACTGAGAGAGGTGACCAGCGCCGGCATCATGGATTGCAAAAAAGCGCTGAGTGAGACGAACGGCGATGTTGAAGCTGCGATCGAGTATCTGCGGAAAAAGGGTATCGCCTCGGCAGAAAAACGATCAGGCAGAGAGACCAAAGAAGGACTCATTCATACCTATATTCATCCGGGCAGCCGTCTGGGTGTGATGGTAGAAATCAATTGCGAAACTGATTTCGTGGCTAAAACACCGGATTTTCAGGAATTCACCAAGAATATCGCCATGCAAATCGCGGCAGCCAATCCGCGCGTCATCAGCAGAGACCAACTGCCTCAAGATTTGATTGATCATGAGATGAGCATTTATCAGAGTCAGGCTGAATCGCAGAATAAACCAGCTGAGATCGCCAAGAAAATAGCACTCGGCAAGATGGAGAAGTTCTACCAGGAGGTTTGTCTGCTCGAACAGAGTTATATTAAGGATCCAAATAAAACGATCGAAGAGTTATTGAAAGAGTTGATCGGTATAATCGGTGAAAATATCTCCATCCGGCGATTTGCCCGGTTCGAATTAGGAGGATAATAACGAGACCATGCCTCTGGCCTTTAAAAGAATACTGTTGAAGCTGAGTGGTGAATCGCTGATGGGACAGCAGGGATTAGCCATTGATCCTACTATTGTTAAAAATGTGGCTCTGGAATTGAAAGAGGTAAAGGAACTCGGTCTGGAGATCGGCATCGTCATCGGGGGTGGGAATATTTTCAGAGGCCTGTCTGCGAGCACGCGTGGAATGGATCGGGTATCCGCCGATTACATGGGGATGCTGGCAACCGTCATTAACGCCCTGGCGCTGCAGGATATGCTGGAGCGCAACGGAGTCGTTACACGAGCCCTCACGGCGATACGCATGGAACAACTCGCTGAACCCTATATCAGACGACGGGCGCTTCGCCATCTGGAAAAAGGTCGCATCGTCATACTGGCCGGCGGTACGGGCAGCCCGTATTTCACCACCGATACCACGGCCGCTTTGAGAGCGATTGAAATAGAAGCCGATGCCGTGCTAAAAGGGACTAAGGTCGATGGTGTTTACGATTCCGACCCGGTGCAGAATCCGAATGCAAAAAAATACGATAAATTGACATATCTGGAAGTCGTGCAGAAACGCCTGCGAGTGATGGATTCAACCGCAATCACCCTGTGCATGGAAAACGACCTTCCGATCTATGTCTTTAATATAACCAAACGTAATACCCTGAAACAGGTCGTTTTGGGTGAAAATATTGGAACAAAGGTAATTGGTGATAAAAATGATTAATCGAATTCTAGATTCAACCAAAGACAAGATGGAGAAAAGCATCGAGAATCTGCGTTACGAGCTGACGCATTTCAGAACGGGTAAGGCTAATCCGAGTCTTCTCGATAGCATTAAGGTGAATTATTACGGATCGATTGTTCCTTTGAAACAAGCAGCGAATATAGGCGTCCCGGAAGCCAGATTGCTGACCATTCAGCCATGGGATAAGTCGATGATCAATGAAATCGAGAAAGCAATTCAGAAATCCGATCTTGGCTTGACGCCGAATAACGATGGACACATCATCCGTCTCCCGATTCCGCAGTTGACCGAAGAACGCCGGCAGGCGTTGGTGAAACAGGCGAAAAAATTGGGTGAAGAGACCAAGATCTCCATCCGTAACGCACGGCGCGATGCAAACGATAGCATCAAAAAGGCAGAGAAAGATAAAGACATATCTGAGGATGAATCACATCGCACAATGGATGAGGTGCAAACGATCACCGACGACTACATTAAACGAGTCGATGAAATTCTCAAGAAGAAAGAAGCAGAGATATTAGAGATCTAAACGCCGTCTAAATATTTCAAAGCATAACTAAAAAGGGATCTGTACGATCCCTTTTTCATTTCGATAAGAAGCGGATTAGCATAACTTAATATACTAATCCGCTCTGCCACATTTAGACCAAGGAGGGGGCTATTTTCCGAAGACATAAGTCTGTTTGTAAATCGAATCGCCTGAGTTGGGATCGCTCGGACCGAAATCATCCCAACTTCTGATCATCGTAAGTATACAACGCTCCAGTCGCTTGTCGTTCAGGGACGAATGGACGATGTCGACGCGTTTCACGAGTCCGCGAAAATCAACTGCAAATTGTACGCTGATTTTACCCTTTAATGAGGAATTTTCACGTAACGCCTGTTTATAACAATCCTGAATCGCCTTGTTGTGATTGAGCAGCACTCTCGAGATCGCTTCCGGCGACCTGACAGTACCATCATACGCTCGCATATTGAGGTCTTTGGCCAGGTCAGCCCTCATGTCTCGCCAGGCGGCATCGTTATCCCCTGTCGTCGGTTCATGCGCACTCGAATAGGGTGTGTACTCTTCGATGATTAATTTATTCGAATTTTTATTATATTCTACATAACGCTGTGTCTTCATATCTTCTATTTCGGGACTGCCTATCGTTCTCGGACCGCTGATCTCCGTACTCGCGACGCGTTGTGTCCGTCCATATGCACCCGGATCCCCAAGGGCCACCGTCGGTGCGTCCGACAACGTCGTTTGAAATTCGTCGCTTGCACCAGAGCTTACGCCGGTTGTCGGTTTAGCACGATTGGTAACGACCGCCCTTGCGGGCATGTTCTTCTGTAGAAGCTCAGCAGGCTCGGCGGCGGACTCAACCTTGACATTATCGGGTAATAGTAACTCCATTCGAGTTCTATCCTCAGACATCGCATCAGCAACAGGTTTCGCTGACTGCTCCGAAATCGCAGCCATATCTTCTAAAATAAATCGAGTATAGTTTTCTTGTGAGTGAATGCGCGACTCTAAAAGCGTATCCAGTATTTCCTTATTACCAAACCGGTACATCAGGCTCACTACCGTCAATGACGTCACTAACAGGATGAACAGAAAACGGTAATCGATCGATTCATACCACTTTCGTCTCAATTCCTTTGGGAAATGATCGATCATTGGATAAGAATTCGAGAAGATATGGTGACTCATTGGAATATGTTTGCTATGTGACTCGCTCATTTTGTTTATCCATTGATATAAGTTACCAACACTTCCCCCATCGTTCACTATTTATACATTCAAAAACTATGCCAGTTGTAAAACACCATAAAAGGCCTATTTTTAATAAAATAAATTTATTATTAAATTATATTCGCAGTTTTCTATATAAAATATGCGTTATTTATATCACAAATGATGCACATGTTTCAAGGTGTAACACAAAGACGTAATTGTGGTGTATCAAATTTCAAAAACGCAATTGACTGATCATGCAGTACATGATCTAACGAAGCAAAACCCGGGCACGCGGGTCAGAGTTCGCTGCGATCGTGTGGAGCAGTCGGCAGAAGCCGCGTCTCGTCTCGTTTAACGCAATTAAATGTTAATCAAGTTTAACCTGTGGCTGGGAAAAATTACTTGACAATTTGAGAATTATGTTGTATTTTATTCATCTAGATATTGAGATTACTATAACTTAGACAAGGATAGGGATATGCGTAAGCTGCTGTTTGAGCGGACGGAAAACGAGTGCAACACTCATTACACACCTGCATTGGAAGCTGAAGATCATATACTAGAATCATACATCCCTTCACCATACAAACGAAAACATAAATTAAGAATTCCGCAATTGACTGAGTCTGAAGTTATTAGACATTATATAGCTCTTTCCATTTTAAATTATCACATCGATAAAGGATTCTATCCGCTGGGTTCATGCACCATGAAATACAATCCGAAGGTGAATGAAACCATGGCTCGACTTCCGGGTTTGGCGGGATTGCATCCGTTGCAGCCGGAAAGCATGATTCAGTCGGCGTTAGAGATCATGTATGAACTGACGCACGACTTAGCCGAGATCTCCGGTATGAAAGGGGTATCATTACAGCCTGCGGCGGGAGCTCATGGTGAATTGACCGGATTAAAGATGATTCGCGCATACCATGAGCGACTCGGGGACGCACGTGAGCATATCTTAATACCCGATTCTGCTCATGGCACCAACCCTGCCAGTGTGACCTTCACCGGATACAAGTCCGTTGAAATAAAATCGAACGAAAACGGCACGATCGACCTGGAGGATCTGAAGAGAAAGTTGAACGCCGGTACAGCGGCCATCATGATCACGAATCCCAATACCCTGGGTCTATTCGAGACACAGATTAAGGAGATCATCCAATTAATACATGATGCCGGTGCGCTGGCCTACATGGATGGAGCAAATTTAAATGCACTGCTCGGGATCGTTCGACCGGGTGATATTGGTTTTGATGTACTGCATTTTAACCTGCATAAGACGTTTTCAACGCCTCATGGGGGTGGCGGGCCTGGTGCAGGACCCGTAGGCGTATCGTCGAAGCTAACCGATTTTTTGCCGGTTCCGTTAATACGCAAGGATAATGGAAAGTACGCCTTCGAATACGATCGACCCCATTCCATAGGGAAAATCAGTACGTTCTATGGAAATTTTGGTGTCATGGTGCGGGCCTACTGTTACATTCGATTACTGGGTAGTGCCGGATTGAGGCGTGTGAGCGAGAATGCGATCATCAATGCGAATTATCTGAGATCGAAACTCGAATCGTCGTTTGAACTACCCTACAGGAAAAAATGCATGCATGAGTTCGTCCTCTCGGGTGAGCGGCAACGAGAACAGGGCGTCAAGACATTGGATATTGCCAAGCGATTATTGGATTTGGGTTTTCATGCACCGACGATCTATTTCCCGCTCATCGTCAAAGAAGCGATCATGATTGAACCTACGGAGACTGAATCGAAAGAATCTCTGGATCGGTTCATCGATGCCATGCTGCAGATCGCAGAGGAAGTCGCCTCCAATCCTGACATCGTAAAGAGCGCACCGCATGACACCGTGGTCGGACGATTGGACGAGGTGAAAGCCATAAAACAGCCGAACGTACGTTTCAACTTTGATGCGTGATAGCTATCGTATTGTTCTCTGAAAACGAAACGATAGCATTCCTTCATCTACCAAACTACAACTCAGGGAGTCCTCATGATGAACAATGGTGTCGAAAATTCAAAGATCCTGATAGTCGACGATATCGCACTTAATCGTAAATTACAACACGCCTATCTTGATGCCGTGGGTTACGATGTGATCGTGGCAAAAGATGGCGTCGAAGCCCTGGAAAAAATAAAGAACGAATCGCCGGATCTAATTCTGCTCGACGTAATGATGCCGAAGATGAACGGTTTTGAAGTTTGTCGCGAGTTGAAAAATAACGAAGAGACACGATTTATCCCGGTGATCCTCGTCACAGCACTAAACGAGATCGAAAACAAGATCAAAGGTATAGAGGCCGGCGCTGATGACTTCATCAGCAAGCCATTTAACAAACTTGAACTATTAGCTCGGGTCAAGTCGCTGCTGCGTATCAAACATCTGCATGATGAACTCGAATTAAAAATAAAAGAACTGGAAGCAACACAGAGGAAACTGTATCAGCTTGCCATAACGGATGGTTTGACCGACCTTTACAACTACCGTTACTTCAACGAACAGTTGTACAGGGAATTGACCCGCGCCAAACGGCATAATCTGAGCGTGTCGGTGATCATGCTGGACATCGATTTTTTTAAGAATTTTAATGATACGCACGGACATCCGGCTGGCGACAAAGTGCTGAAGACGATAGCAAAATTATTATATACGAACATCCGTAAGATCGATATCGCGGCCCGCTATGGCGGCGAGGAGTTCGCCATCGTCCTCGTGGAGACGAATAAAGAATCCGCATCGATCGTCGCAAATAAGATCAAAAAAATAGTGGAGGACTACCCATTCCTCCATCAAGAAACACAGCCGAACGGTAAATTGACGATCAGTGCAGGAGTCGCTACGTTTCCGGATGATACCGACGATCCTGATGCGCTGATCAAGATCGCCGATAACCGGTTGTATAAAGCAAAAGAACAAGGAAGAAATCGAGTCGTATTGGAATAATATCATGAAATTTAAATTAGTAAAGGTAAAAACGTTATTTCACAGTCTCTTTGGCATCTTCCTGTTTGTGTCCATGCTGCCTCTCATCATCTGGGGAATCTATTTCTTACGTTTTCTTAATCACGATGAAATACGCGCTTCGGCATTGTTTATCTATATCATTTTTCTGCTTACCGTCGGTCTATCGCTGGGTGCAGCTTACTATCTGGCCAAGAGACTACGTAATCCTTTGAAACAGCTGAAAAAGAGTGCGACTGAAATCGCCCGGGGTAATTTCTCTCACAAAATATACGTCAACAGCGACGATGAGGTCGGCCAGGTCGCCAAGTTATTCAACTACATGACCACGGAGCTGCGCCGGCTCAACGAGATGAACCTGAACGAGATCATTACCGAAAAGAACAAGACAAAGACGATCATCAAGAACATCGCCGATGGCGTTATCGTGACTGATCCGGATAACAAGATCGTCATCATCAATTCCGTGGCTGAAAAATTATTCGACATCGAAGAGAACGAGGCGATGAACCAACCGATCGATCGGTTTATCGACAGAAAGGAATTACTGGATCTGATCGCCATGGCCGGGGATGAGAATGTCGACCATGATAATGCGGTCGAGATCAGTGTGATCCCCCGCGTCCATCGTAAGAAACTGATCTTGCAGGCCAAATCCGCTCTGGTCATCAGCAACGAAGATGCGTCGATCGGTATCGTGACAGTGTTCAGAGATGTGACTCGCGAAAAAGAGATCGACCGCATGAAGACCGAACTCGTATCCATGGTAGCCCACGAGCTTCGATCGCCGTTGACATCGATCGCCGGCTTCAGCGAACTGCTTCTTGATCCGGACCTTGACAAAGAACAATCGAATGAGTACGCTGAGATCATCCTCAAAGAATCGAACCGTCTCAGCAATCTGATCAATAAATTTTTGGACATCTCCCGGATCGAATCGGGCAAGAGCCAGGTCAACAAGATACCTCTGGATCTGGGAATCCTCGTGTCCAATATTCTTGAGTACAACAAAGCGCAGGCCGATAAGAAAAAGATTAAAGTGGAACTGGACGTACCAACCGGTCTTCCGTTGGTCAATGTGGATAAGGGCATGATCGAGGAGGTCGTGCTCAATCTCTTTTCAAACGCCGTAAAATACAGTCCCGAAAAGAGAAAGATTGATATCTCACTCAAGCAAGAGGGAGATGAACTGATCGTTGCGGTTAAAGACCAGGGTTACGGAATATCAGATGAAGCGTTACCCCACATTTTCAATAAATTTTATCGTGTCACAGACAATGAGGAAGTCAGAGACATCGAGGGTTCAGGGTTGGGGCTATCGCTGGCAAAAGAGATTGTGGAACTGCATTACGGGTCGATCTGGGTCGAGAGCGAGCTGGGCAAAGGATCCACGTTTTATTTCTCCCTCCCGGTCTGGGACGGCTCGGAACAACCGAGTGATCTTTACGAAGTGGAAAACGAATTGGCTATGTAATAGATGAAATATTATGAACAAATTTGAGCGAGTATGAATGTAGATGATAACAAAGGGAAGGGGGAACAGTTTCATCAGAAGAACGAGAAGAGCCTACACGACATAGAAAATTACATCTTCGACCACATCTACAAGAGCGGCAGATCGTTATCTCTGAACAGTACGACAGCGGATAGAGACAATAAAAAAATGATCCTGCTGATCGATGACGATCCCGATATGATAGAAGTCGGCCGAAAGATTATTATCTCTGCTGGTTATAATTTCCTGTCGGCCAAAGACGGCCTTGAAGGCATCGATTTTATCCTCAAGTATAAACCCGACCTTATTTTGCTCGATTACATGATGCCCGGGATCGATGGTGTGGAGGTGTTTCAACGTCTGGTGACGAACCAGCGTTTCCGCCATCTTTCTGACACCCCGGTGATCATGCTCACAGCGAAGAACGATTACGAATTGGACCGCGGCTCCCTGTTTGAAATGGGTTTATCAGCGTTTCTGATTAAACCGTTCGGTCATCGCGAGCTCATTAATGTCATCGACAACGTGTTCATCCTGAATCAGGTCAAGAAAAAGAATAAAGAACTCGAACAAAAAATCAAGCGAAGCGAGTATAAATATCAGGATCTGATCGAGAACGCAAACGACATCATTTTCACCCTAAATTTAAAGGGTGATTTCATGATTCTGAATCGCAGGCTGACGACGCTGACCGGTTTCTCACGCGAGGACTGGATGGGCCGAAGTTTCTTCGATCTGGTCGCACCCGAAGACAGGGTCGACGCCCGTATTAATTTCCAGAAGGCAATTCAGGGTAAGGCACGAATCTTCGAGTGCCGTATCATCTGCCAAAACGGCTTTCCGCTGTTTTTATCCATGAATATCAATCCTATTTTCGAAAGAGCTGAGGTGGTGGGACTGGTGGGCATCGCCAGGGATATTACACAGCGCAAGGAATTGGAACAGGAGAACATCGAGTTAAAAAATTTCAACGAAAGCATTATTCAAAGCATTTATGCGGGACTCATTACCCTGGATCTCGATCGGAAGATCACATCTTTCAACAGCGGTGCCGAAGATGTACTCGGTTATAAGTCGGAAGAAGTGATCGGCAAGAATATCGATGACGTGATACCCAAGGAAGAGAGCAAACGATTAGTACCAGAAATCATTCCACCCGATCATTCCAACATCAGAAGAGAATTAGAGACCACGCGCAAAAACGGGAGCAAGGTCACCATCGGTTACACGCTCACTCCGCGCATCGATAATTATGGGCTGAAAGTCGGACATATCATCTCATTTCGTGACATCTCCCAGATCAAGCAGATGCAGTCCGAGGTGTTACGTATGGACCGACTCGCCTCGCTGGGCGTTCTTGCATCGGGACTGGCGCACGAGGTGCGAAATCCGATCGCCGGGATCAAGATCATCGCCCAAACGCTAGAGGAAGATTTTGAGGTAAACGATACCAGACGAGAATATCTGGGTCGAATCATCGCTCAGGTTAACCGGCTGGATGAACTGCTGCGGACATTGTTCTCCTATGCAAAACCGCGTGAACCGAACCTGAAAAAGTATCAATTAGAGACTATAATAAAGGAAGTATTAATTTTGATCGAAGATCGCATCAAGAAGAGCGGTATCGAGTTCGAAACCAAGCTGAGTGAATCGCTGCCTTCGGTGTTTGTGGATTTTCATCAAATTCAACAGATATTCATCAATCTATTCATCAATGCCATCGAAGCCATGGAAAGTGGCGGGAAATTGATCGTTGAAGCCGCTCCGATAGAGACACAACTTCAGCCTAAGGACAGACGGAACGCCCGCTTCGCCGTCACCAAAAAATCAGAATATATTCGAGTCAAGGTGATCGACAATGGAAAGGGCATTGACCAGGAGGCAGTCAACCGCATATTCGATCCGTTTTTTACGACGAAGGCGACCGGCACAGGACTCGGCCTGTCTATCGTCTATCGCATCGTGGAAGATCATAAGGGTGACATCAGTGTCGAAAGCGAATCAGGAAAAGGTACGACCTTTACAATCTTATTACCTACAGAGGAGTAACCCTATATGGGAGCGAATATACTAGTTGTAGATGACGAAAAGGACATCTGTGAACCGCTGGCAATTAATTTGCGTAAGGTAGGGCATCGGGTGGAAACCGCTTACGATGGTGAAAAGGCGCTCGAGCTGCTAAAAAAACAAATTTTCGACCTGATGCTGCTCGATCACCGGTTGCCGCGCAAGGACGGTATGCAGGTTCTGCGAGAAGCCATGGAGATCGATCCCGATCTGCTGGTCATCATGATTACAGCCCACGGTACCATCGAATCGGCTGTCCAGGCGATGAAGGCTGGTGCGTACGACTACCTCATGAAACCGATTGAGATCGAAGAGCTGAGAATGGTCGTGAAAAAGTCTCTGGAGACGCTGACGCTCAAACGTCAGGCTTCTCTGCAGATGCTCGAATCGGAACGACGCAAGGACGATCCGTTTATCGGTAATCACCCCAAGATCATGGAGGTCATTAACCATATTAAACTCGTGGCAGCCACTCCCAGAACGTCGGTGTTGATCAAGGGGGAAACGGGAACTGGCAAAGAACTGGTTGCCAAAGCGATTCATAACTGGAGTGACCGCTCCGATAAGCCGCTTATTAGCATCAATTGCACAGCCCTTACCGAAAATTTGGCTGAAAGCGAATTGTTCGGACATGAAAAAGGCGCCTTTACCGACGCCAAAACCCTGAAAAAGGGATTGTTCGAACTGTCACACACCGGAACGATCTTTCTCGATGAAATTTCCAGCATGAGCATGTTCCTGCAGCCTAAATTGCTGCGTGTACTGGAGACGCACTCAGTCCGCCGTGTCGGCGGTACAAATGATATCGAGATCGACGTCAGGGTAATCGCGGCGACTAACCAGGATATCCAGGAATGCATAAGAAAAGGTATCTTCAGGGAAGATCTCTTTTATCGACTCGATGTCATGGAAATCGTGGTACCACCGCTGCGGGAGAGAACCAGCGACATCATCATACTGGCTAAATACTTCATATCCAGAAATAACTCCGATTTTAACAAGAATATCCAGGATATTTCGCCGGAAGCCATGGACATATTGACCCATTACAGCTGGCCCGGCAATATTCGTGAGCTGCGTAATGTCCTGGAACGAGCCTGTATTCTCTGTCGCGGCGAGATCATCGAGGCAAATCATCTACCGGGTGAACTGAGCATGAGATCCCCCGCATCGTTCACCACGACTGCAGAGAAAACCGCGGTGGATTACACCCCCACGGCACCTCCCCCGCTGCCAAAGGTGATGCCCGAAGAACAGTCGTTGCAGGAGATGGAAAAACAGCATATCCTCAATATTTTAGAGAAATACAACGGAAATAAATCCAAAACGGCGCGTATCCTGAACATATCGCGCTCCACTCTCAGAGAGAAATTAAAGCAGTACGAAATAGGATAATTTGATCGAAAATTGACCATTCGATATAGCCCGAATCGTTCAGCTGCTAATATTACAAATTGTTAATTTTCAGAACCCCCTCTTATTAATCGATTATAATTATTTGATTTTAAATAATATAATCGATTAATTTTTACAAACCTATATAAATTAATATAGTTAAAATATTATTTAGTCTGTGGCACATTCTTTGCTTAATATAATGATGAAAACGGTCAATGTACAAATTTGTTTATTTGTATCATATTGTTTTTAATTAGATTATGTTTTTATGTACGGATTACAAAATTGTAAATGATCATTGATAGCAAAGGATAGTGGGCTAAGAAACGCCGGAGATGAAACCAGATGAAGACTCGTTACAATAAAATTTTGATTGCGGATGATGAAGAAGACTTAAGCTGGAGTATTTCGAAAAGCCTGAAGAGATCCGATGATTTAATCGAAGTTCAATGTGTGAATCGTGGTGATGAAGCGTTGCAGTTATTGAAAACGACCAAATTCGATTTGGTTATTTCCGATATCCGCATGCCGGGCATAAGCGGGCTCGAATTGCTCGATGAGATCATCAGCAAAAAACTGAAGATCTCGGTCATTTTGATGACCGCCTATGGCACGCCTGAAATCGAACGCGAGCTAAAACATAAACTTAGTAAAACAGCAGATCTTCGATATATTGAAAAACCGTTTGACATCCATGATTTGAAACGTATGGTCTTTGACGATGATGATGCACATGAGGATGAGATCTTACCTGTACATTCGCACACGGTATGTTCGAATGCCAGGTAGAACGAAATGAAGTTTTGATGATGATGTATTGCGAAGAAAGGAATAAGTATGGGTGAAATTGTTACTATCTTGAGTCAAAAAGGGGGAGTCGGGAAAACCACAACAGCGGTTAATTTATCTGCCAGCCTTGCTCTATTAAATCAGAAGATATTATTGATCGATCTTGATCCGCAGGGTCATATCAGCGCTAGTTTTGGATATGCCAAATACGATATCAAAGGAAGTATCGATGAGGCAATCTTCGAATCGAAAGACATCATGGATCTGATTCATAAGACACCGATCGATAATTTCGACTTCATACCCTATGTGAACGAGATAGGCGACAGAGAACATGATTGCTTCATCGCCCCGTTGAATGAGGCGAAACTTAAAAAAATATTGTCCGGATTGAAATCGCACTACGATTTTATCTTTATCGATAATCCACCGACATTGAATAATATAACGTCTCACGCATTGATCGCCTCGGATTCCGTGCTCGTACCCATTCAATGCGAATTCTATGCATTAAAGGCGCTGGGTTCGCTGCTCAAAGAGATAAAGATTATCAAGACGAACTACAACCCTGATTTATCGTATCGCGGATTTCTTTTGACCATGGTGGATCTAAGAAATAACCTTTCAAAGCGAGTCGTGACTAAGGTCAGGCAAACCTTGAAAGAACTTGTGTACGAAACAATGATACCTCGTAATATCCGTTTAGCCGAAGTCCCGTATTATGGCAAACCCGCTTACTACATCGACAAATCGGCGAAAGGGTCCACGAGTTATCTCGATTTGGCTCGTGAATTTTTGAGTCAGAATGGAACAATTGCATCAAAGTTGGCCACAAATAAGCATCTCAGCGACGTCAGTAGAATGGCTAATTAATTTTATTTGTATTTTTAATCATTTTCTATTTAACTATTATTCAAAATGTTATGAGATGTTTTACTTGTCATTAAACTAAGGAAAGATGAATTATGAAATTCTGGCTTCAAATTTGTATATAATTAAGGTAAAATTGTTTATTCGATGTGACAGTTACTTTAAGCTTAATTCTACAATCTCATTCGCATCGTTGATTAGCATTTATTAATTACTGAGATCTTTAGAAATTGGAGGTACAAAGAATGAGCATCTTGGCGAGACGAGATCGTAGGGGGAAAACAATTTTATTAATGTTCATCATTTTGCTAGCCAGTATTTCAACCGTCAGTTTCTCGTACAAGTTTTATACATCTGACGAAACTGTATTCAAGATGAATCAAATTGAACAAACCATGCGGGACATTAAAGCTTCCATGAAAATGGATAACATCCGTTTGGTAAATATCCAGAAAATCATGGGAATTATGGATAAATACAACCAGGAGATGGAACCGGGCTTAAAATATGAGATCGCGGAGGAGATTTACAAGATGAGTATGAAATACACGAATCTCGACATTGATCTCATCTGCGCGACCATCACCCATGAGAGCGCCTTATCCTGGGATCCTGAAGTGGTATCTCATGCAGGAGCGATGGGATTGATGCAAATCATGCCGACGACCGGCATCTTCTTATCCGACTACGAAGGCATTCAGTGGACGACACCAGAGGATGTGCTATTCAATCCGATCTATAATATCCGATTAGGTTGTCGATACCTATCGTCCCTGATCCACGCCTATGAGGTCGATGGTGGTCTGGCGGCATACAACGGAGGCGAGAAACGCGCAGCCATGTGGCTGAGAAGCAACAGGCAGGATGATATCTTATGGGAAGAAACACGCGGTTACGTCCCTGCAGTCTTAAAACTATATAAGAAGTTTAGAGAACAAAGTGGTATTTTATAAATGTGATCATAAACAATCGATAGAGAGTCAACCATGAATGATATAGCAACCAGGAATAATCTCTATTTCGATCGACTGCTGAATATCTTTTTCCATCCGAACAGTTATTTTTCATTGTGTGTAGCGAAAAATTTGAACAGGGAGATACTGTTCGACGATACCATGGGAAATGGTACGAGTCGCATCAAACGCTTTTTAATTTTAAAGTTAATCGAAGCCAACAACACGGCCGACGAGCTGTTGCATCTTTCCAGCCTCGACGATTCGATTCGGCTGTATGACCAATTGGTTAATTACATGAAGCATCTGGATTTGAGCAGCAGAGAGAAGGCCGAGTTGAAAGAAGCTATCGCCGACATCTGCAGCTTTTTCCTGAACCAGTTGGACCAGCTCTTAGCAAGCCAACAAATGAAGGAGCATTTTTATAGCTACTTAAACTTGAATGGATGCAACTACCCCGGTAACGCTGATGTGGTAACCGATAGTACCAACGGTAAATCAATTTCAGACATGAAACCGGATAATTTTTCCATCGCAGATAGCGAACTGTTGGATTATTATTTTAAAGAAGAAATAAGCAACGCGCTCGCCATTGTCGACCCGTATGACAACGGAGCATTAAAGACAGTCAGTAATGAGACATTTTACCTGGATTGGCTCACTATGTCAAGAGATGTAAAAACCGTGGCCATCATGAACGGACAACAGGAGATCGAAGCGATTGCCGATCGAATATATCGATTGGCCAATATTTTATTAGCATTCAAAGCTTCTCTCTCTGACGATATCGTGGGTATCCTCAAGCACGGACGACGTATTCTCGCCAGGATGATAAACGTTGATGATGACGCGGACAATGTACTACCTTTACTCGAATCGTTCGATGAGTTCATCATAACGACCGAGGCCTCTCTGTTGCAGCAGACCACGAATTATAGAAACAACACCATCAGCGATGCCGATGATGACTTGCCGCAGAGCGCAACTGATTCAGAGCATGAAGCTGAACCAGCATCAACCGAAATAGATGACGATGATCCTGATGAAGAATGTAAATCAGGCGATTTTAAGATTCCTGGCGAAGACGACCCTGAACTATTGATCTTGATTCAGGAAATTAGCAACGGGAAAGCGAAGGACGACACGGAACTCAACTCAGACGAAATACGTTCTTCAGTTAATAATATTGATGCTGATGTTTCAGGAGTCGCATACACACCTTTTGATTCGAGCGATATATTAAACAACGATGACCATTCCCTGGACGATGATGTCGCCGACGATATCGATGTCAAGATCTTCCTGGAGGAATCGGGCGCGTACTTTAAGTTGGGTAAAGTATCCGTGACTGCGCTTATTCGCGATCGGTATAACGAATCGGCCCTGGAAAATTTAGAGTTAGCAGCGTCATGTCTGAAATCGCAAACCATTAAATTCGGGTTCGAAGATATCAGCGATATCCCTCGTAAAATTGAAAATCTGGTCACTTTTTCAATCAATCAGAATATTAAACTAACCCCCCCGATACTAAACACAATTCAAGAAGCAATCCAACTCCTTGAGTCAGTTGATCACGATTCAATCTTATTAAACCGTAATCACATCATTCATAAACTAAATCTACACCTCCATGAGCTGAACCGATTGAAGAATGAGCACGATGTGATTTATCCTCAAGTCTATTAAGGAGGTTCAATTTAAAATGGCGCACAGCGGAAAAGATCAGCATCTAAAAATTGAAAAAGACAGTTTCTTGATCGAAGATTCAGAACTTGAAAAGGTACTCAATGCACACCGGACCGTCATCCGAGTCGTTGGTACCGGAGGGGGCGGAAATAACACATTAACGAGAATGGCGGAAGTGGGCGTCAACGGGATCGAGACGATCGCCATTAACACAGATGCCCAGGATTTGTTAGCCGCTAAATCCCATGCAAAGATACTCATCGGCAGGGAGATCACCAATGGACTGGGTGCCGGGGGCGATCCGACCATCGGTGAACAGAGTGCCAGAGAGAATGAAGAACATATCAGGGCGATGTTGAAGGGCAGCGACATGGTGTTTGTGACGTGTGGACTGGGCGGTGGCACCGGCACAGGGTCGTCGTCCGTGATCGCTGAAATTGCACGTGATCTTGGAGCATTAACCATCGCCATCGTGACCCTGCCGTTCACAGAAGAGGGCGTGATCAGGCAGGAAAATGCTCTTCAGGGTTTGGAGAAACTGCGTAAAAACTCCGACACCGTCATCGCCATAAAAAACGATCGATTGCTCAATCTGGTCCCCGACCTGCCATTGAACGCTGCGTTCAAAATTGCCGACGAACTGCTCGTTGATGCTGTGAAAGGCATTACAGAACTGGTTACAGAAAAAGGACTGGTCAATCTCGACTTCTCCGATGTCAAATCGGTGATGAAGAACGGAGATACCGCGATGATCGGTATCGGTGAAAGTAATACGGACACGAAGGCCGACGATGCGGTCGAGAAAGCGATCAACAATCCCCTGCTTGATACAGAGATCACGGGTGCCAGAAGTGCGCTCATCAATGTGATCGGCGATGAAAACATGACCATCAAGGATGCGCGCAACGTCATGAACTCCATCGCCCAAAAACTCGACCCAAAGGCGCGTATCATTTGGGGTGCCCGAATCGATAATGATATGGACAGTAAATTGAGGGTGCTCATCATCGCCACCGGTTTATCACAGGAGAAGAAACAGATCAAAGCGACTAAAATCGAAAAAGCAGATGAAAAACCTGGTAAATCAAATAAGAAAGAGGATCCCGTACCCGTCGCGGCTAAATCCGGTGATCATGGCGAAAAGACAGAGAAAAAAGATACTCCCAGGAACAAGTCAAGCGTGTCTCAGCCCACGTTCGACATGAAGGATTTATCCTTGAAATCGCCGAAAAGTAATCGTGTGTTTACTGAAATTTTCGAAGAGGAGATCCGGGGTGATATCAACATCCTGAATGAGGCGGTTAAAGATTTCGACGACAGCAAAGCCGATAAAAAAATTCTGGGCCATATCCAAAAAGCCTGTTCATCACTGCAAAGTTCGGCACAACTGTTTGAGTACGAGCGCATCGACGAGTTTATCACCTTCGTATCCGATATCGTGGAAGGTATATTAGCGGGGAACATACCGTTTAAACTCGAGCTGATCCCGCTCATACGCGAACTGCCGCAATTGATCGATAAACTCGTGGTGGACAGCGAGACCGGATTGGCCGATGCCCAGGCGTTCGTCACAAAATGCACTCAAATTTTAAATGATCAGGACGATAACCATAGCACCGGCGATGACAACCTCGACGGTGAACGATTGATCGATCAGGACTATCTGAAGGATCAACTGAATTAATCGGACAAATACATCAGTGACCCATATTTATTCCCTTACATACACGATATATATCCCGACTTCGCAGCGCTCATCCGGACAGGTTTTCTGAATTTGCTTGTCTCGTGTGCGGGTCTGTTCGCCTTGAGCCGTGTGATGCAGGGATATAAAAAAGCCAACAATTTCTTGTTGGCTTTTTTTTACCCCTGTAGGAATAGAAACCGGAGTCAGCGAGCATACCGGAATTAGGGGGAGTTACCGGCATTTTTACACTGCTCCGGTTTTAAAATTTGAAAATCTTATAATGATTTCAAATGATTCGCTAACTGTCTCTTTTGATTTGCAGCTTTATTGGCATGAATCACATTTTTTCGTGCAAGCTTATCCAATAACGATTGCGTCTGCTTAAAATATACCTCGGCCGCATCTTTTTCCTGGGTATTTAACACCTTTTTAATAGACGATTTCATCATCGATTTGTAGTGTCGATTATATTGTTGCGACTTCAGGTTCGTTTTAACTCGTTTCATTGTAGACTTATGATGTGGCATAGTATCCTTCCGTTTTGGTTTATCAGGGTTAAATATAAAAAAATAAAACGTAAATGTCAATAAAAAAATTATTTAAAATTGGTTGTAAACCCTTAAAAAGTTCTTGATTTTAAGGAATTTTTTTGTTACTATAATGGCATTGTTCATTTATGGAGGATATTGAGGCGTAATGATATTTGATTTGCTCCAATCTGCTGCACGCGATGCCGGCGATCAAGTAGCAATAAATTTTTCGAATCACCAGATAACATATTCAGAATTATTAAAAATTATCGACAAAATATGCAACGGCCTTTTAAAAGTTGATATTAAAAAAGGTAGTCAGGTTGCCCTGATCTTGCCCAATACGCCCCATTTTATATTCGCATATTATGCAATTTTGCGTATCGGAGCGGTTGTGGTACCTATCAATCCGTTCGCTCGACCTGAAGAGTTGAAGTTTATGTTCGATCAGATCAAACCGGATGCGGTTTTTATATGGGATGGTTTTTTACGCCGATTCAGACAGTTTATTAAAGATACTCCTGCCATTTACATTTTGGGTGAAACATCATACAAACATAGCATCAACTTGCAATCGTTTATAGCAGAATCGTCCGATTCAGAAGTCGACAATGCCGAATTAGCGATATCCGACAGTGCGGTTTTCTGTTTTACCTCCGGAGTGACTGCCGCTCCCAAGTGTGTGGAGTTGACTCACGGAAATCTGATGAACGCGGTAACGGACTGCTATGATGTTATACCAGCGACGCGTTCGGATAATTTCGCCGGACTTTTACCACTGTCGCTGCTCTACGCTCAAAACTTAGTGATGCATATCGCATTAACGCGCGGAGCTTCTATTTCGTTATATCCAAAAATTGATAGATCGATCCTGGATAAGGCGCTATCTGAAGATCAAATCACAATCCTGGTGGCAGGTTGCAGCGTATTTCGAACCCTGATCGATGCTTTTAAAGATAAAATTAAATCGTCGGCTATCGCATTAAAATATTGTTTTTCGCTGGGCTCGCCGTGTGATCAAAAGGACATGGACGAGTTCGAAGAGATATTTAACGTACCCATTTTAGAGGGTTACGGTTTAGCCGAAGCCGCTGCAGTGGTCTCTTTCAATCGTATCATAGGCCATCGCAAATCAGGCACAGTGGGCATACCTTTGAGCACACTGGAAGTGAAGATCATCGATGAAAGCGATAATAAACTGAATCCGGGTGAAATCGGGCAGATCGCAATCCGTGGTCACTCGGTGATGAAGGGCTATGTAAACTCGATAAGTGAAAGCTCATCAAACGATGGCTGGTTTTACACCGATGATATCGGGAAACTGGATGAAGACGGCTATTTATGGTTTATCGAACGAAAAGATGATGTCATCAACAAGAGCGGGTTTACTATATTCCCGACGGAGATCGAGAATAAACTCAAAGAGCATCCTAAAATCGAGGAGATCTGTATCGTAGGTGTGCCTCATCCGACATTTAAACAGGAAGTAAAAGCGTGCATCGTATTGAAAAACGGTGTGAAAGCAAATCCTGAGGAATTTTTTGAATTCTGTAGAGAACGAATTCCCGTTTATCAATGTCCACAGCTGTTTCAGTTTTATGATTCACTGCCGAAGAGCTCATTTGGGAAAATCATGAGAAAAAAATTAAGAGAAGAATAAATTAACTATTAACGATTCAATTCTCGAAAGGAGACATTTCTTGAAAGAATATAGTGTTGACAAGATACGAAACATTGGATTGGTGTCGCATGGAAGCGTAGGAAAGACGTCACTGGCGGAAGCAATGCTTTTTTCAGCCGGGCGAATCAATCGTATCGGAACGATCGAGGAAGGAACGACGGTTTCCGATTGTAATTCGGACGAAATCAGCAGAAAGATATCGATCAGTTCATCGATACTGACGTGTGAGTGGAAATCGCATAAAATCAACATAATCGACTTGCCTGGGTACACAGATTTCCTGGGAGAAGTGAAAGGATCGTTGCGAGCCGTAGATACCGCAGTCATTTTACTGAGTGCTCAAAGCGGTGTTGAAGTCGGCACAGAGCTCGCCTTTCAAATCGCAGCGGAGTATAAGCTGCCACGGATGTTTTACATCACCCGCCTCGATAAAGAGCACGCCAATTTCGAAACCACATTGGAATCGGCAAGAAAGCGATTCGGCACATCAATAGCCGTCGTCGCTTTCCCCGTAAACCAGGGTGAAAACTTCAATCAGATCGTTGACGTCATTAAGATGAAATTGCTAACGTTCAGCGATGACCGAAGTGGCAAATACACCGAGAGTGAAATCCCGGCCGATGTAAAGGACAAGGCCGACGAATACCATGCCGCTCTGATGGAGGCCATCTCGGAGAACGACGAATCACTGCTCGATATTTTCTGTGAGGTCGGAGAATTGACACACGAACAGATCATTACGGGTCTGCAAGAACAGATAGCGCGCGGTGCAATCTTCCCGCTTCTCTGCGGTTCAGCCACCCAGAATATCGGTGTCCAGTCGATGCTAAGTTTCATCACTGAGGCTCTGCCGTCACCCCAGCAGCGACCAGCGGTGGAGGGAGTCAAACCCGGAACGACAAACGTCATCACGCGCGAAATTAAACCGGATGCACCCATGTCGGCGCTGGTGTTCAAGACGGTTTCAGAAGCACATGTCGGTGAGCTCTCCTTTTTCCGCATTTTCTCAGGCACTATCAAATCGGGTATGGAAGTGCTGAACACCAACAAGAAAGACACCGAAAAAATCGGCCAAATATTTATTATGAACGGAAAAGACAGAAGCGAAGTCGGCCAATTGGGCGTGGGCGACATCGGTGCGTTCGTTAAATTAAAGAACACCCATACCGGTGATACTCTTTGTGATAAGCGCGATCCCATTCTGCTCCCGGAGATCGTCTTTCCCTCTCCCGTCATCCGGGTCGCCGTTAAACCGAAAACCAAAGGTGATGAAGAAAAGGTATCCACTGGCCTTTCCGTACTTCACGACGAGGACCCTTCCTTCAATGTCAATATTGACAGCGAGTTGAAGCAGATCATCGTGTCCGGCCAGGGCGAATTGCATCTGGATATCGTTATCAAACGACTCAAAGATAAATTCGGTGTGGATGTCGAGCTGAAAGAACCCAAGATCCCCTATCGCGAGACCATCAAGGGCAATGCCGAGGGCGAATACAAACACAAAAAACAGTCGGGTGGCCGCGGCCAGTACGGTCACGTCCATCTCCGTATCGAACCCCTGGAACGCGGCAGTGGTTTCGAGTTCGTCGATGCGATCGTGGGTGGTGTCATCCCGGGTAAATATATTCCGGCCGTCGAAAAAGGCATCAGAGAAGTGTTGGAAGATGGTATCCTCGCCGGCCATAAGGTAGTCGATGTGAAGGTAACTCTATTTTTTGGTAGTTTTCATACCGTCGACTCGTCCGACATGGCCTTTAAGATAGCAGGCTCCATGTGCTTCAAGAAAGTGTTCATGGACGCGAAACCGATTTTGCTCGAACCAATCTACGACATTGAAGTGCAGGTTCCTGAAGAGTATATGGGCGATGTGATGGGCGATCTGTCGAGCCGACGAGGTAAGATCCAGGGTATGGAGGCCGAAGGCGGATTTCAAGTGATCCGTGCGAAAGTGCCGCTGGCGGAACTTTATAAATATTCCACCGCATTGCGCTCGATGACGCAGGGCAGAGGACTGCATCGACGTAAATTCTCGCACTACGAGGAAGTTCCTCACGACGTCGCCGAGAAAGTCATTGCCGAAGCAAAAGAGGAAGAATAATCCAGACGATGGATATGTTATGGGCTCCATGGAGGATCGACTACATTCTCCAACCTAAAGGCGATGGTTGCATTTTCTGTGATAAACCTGCAGAGCATGACGATCAGGCGAATCTGATTCCGTTCAGAGGAGAAACATGTTACGTTATCATGAACTACTATCCGTATAATAACGGACATGTCATGGTCGTCCCCTATCGCCACACGAGCGACTTAACGAGCCTGAGCCAGGATGAATATTTAGAAATGATGAACCTTGTATCCAAATCGATTCAGGTTATCAATAAAGCATTAAATCCACATGGCTTCAACATCGGAATGAACCTTGGTTCGGTCGCAGGCGCCGGCGTCAAAGACCATCTCCACTTTCATGTCGTCCCCCGATGGAACGGCGACATGAACTTTATGCCCGTCGTCGGTCATACAAAGGTCATTTCCGAAGCCCTCGAGGAAACATGCAAAAAATTGAAACGATATTACGAAAGTTAGTACTGTTTTATTCTTAGATTAAATATTTGAAAAAGCTGAGGTTAATTTAAATCTCAGCTTTTTTTATTTTAATCTGAATTTATCTTATTACTATTAATCGTAATTTATTGTTTTTGATAATGCTTCATTCTGATACACTGTCTCTCCATGATACCATTTTTAACGACATGATCTGCAGTATTTTTCATTCCAATTCGTACATAATTTGTTTATTTCCCTTTTTTTTGCTTTATTTTTCAATAATTTTCATCAAAATATTCTAAGTAGCTGATATTATTAATATTATAGTTTTTATATGATTAATTCTATATTTTTTATTAATATATTTTCTAATATTTTTTTTACAAACCGGTCATGAATGGATGGTATGTGGGCTGGCATGGAGTTTGTAATTTATGGAATAATACATATGTATTCTGGGTCGATTACCTCATCGTGCATTTGATATACGAAGGCTCGAGCTTGTTCAGGTAATACATTGATGACAGTGAATCTGGCTGGTGTCGCGACCATCGTCCGTCGCCATAATGCCTAACGTGTCTGCAGAAGCCAGTTTTCCCCGATGGGAGAGGCATTGAGGTTCCTCTATGCTTGAGGATGTTCTTAAAGAGGGTTCGATGCTCCCCTCTGCAGCGTTGACTCAATCGACCGGATTTATATTTTTCCAGGGAGAGAAAATGAGAAAATCAATCGTTGTATTCCTCATTGCATTGATGACACATGGTGTCATTATGGGTCAGGAAGTGAGTAAACTGTCTCTCAACCCGAAATCGAATGTTTCACCCGGGTCGCGCGTCTCTTTACCCCTTATATTTACTTCCGACTCACTCATGTCAGCTATTGAATTTACGCTGACCTACGATTCCACTATGTTGGCCGTTATTGGATACGATGACGGCAAGGATTTACCGGATGGCTTCACGATATCCATCGATACGGTCATTCAGGTAAGTCCTCCTCTGAATTCATTCCACCAGTTCATTCACGTCTCGATCATGGGCGACGGGAAAAACTCGTTATCCGGCAGAAATCTGGAACTAGTAAATTTAGACATCCGCATCCTGGGATTACGGGGTAGTGCATCATTGAATTTCATTCCTGAGACGGTATGGATGGAAACAATTCATAGCAGGCGATTCGGAGGCGATGCGATCAAGCTCTCCAATGCCGTGCTCCCGATCGATGAAGTGATCACCACCTCATTGAATCTGATGGCCGCCAGCTCAAAGATTATTGAGGGCGATGAATTCACCATAGTCGTACAGATATCCAGAGTGTACGATTTACATTCGTTTGATATATCGATACAGTACGATCCACGCATACTCCGCGTAAAATCGGTATCAGAAGGATCATTATTAAGCGAACAAAATACGAGCAGCGTATTCTGGTCGCCCCCCGTCATCGATAACGCTTCAGGGAGAGTGTTGCATATGCGCGGTGTCCGGCTCTCGCCAAATGGCATCAACGGAAGCGGCGAAGCGGCGATCATTACGTTCAAGGCGTTCAGTTCAGGAATGACCAGCATCAAGTTTGACGCAGCAACATGTAAACTGCTCGATGCTCACAACTTCCCAATCAGCATCAAGACGATGTCAGACCTCGAACTGAATCTGTATCGAAATTCCGCCGCCCGGTTATTTTTGCCTGATACGATCGGGATACTGAACCAACGTATCGATATTCCGGTGACCATCTCCAACGTTCAAACGTCTTCGATTATCTCAGGATTATTTCATGTTAGCTGTGACACAAATGTCTTGCAACCGTTGGGAGTCCACACCAGTGGTACAATCATCAATAACTGGCAGAGTCCCGTAGCCATGGTAGATGGAGGGACGATCCGCTTTGCGATCGCAGGATATGAGCCCTTGACAACTGACGGAATCCTTATCTATCTGCAATATCGTGTGAATCCGAAAGCCAGCGAAGGAGATACAACAGCGATAGAATTTACCCATGTGCTGTTAAACGAGGGAGATCCGACATTCCTGACCCGAAACGGGCGAATGGAAGTCGATGGCCTGCAGTTGACCGGCACGATCACCTATGGGGGGACGCAGACGCCGATCCCGGAGGTGCAATTGAATCTGATCGGAGAGCAGACGAGAACCACGCTGTCCGACGACGAGGGGAAATATAGCTTCACCGAGATCCATTATGAGAATTACTCGCTTCATCCGTCCCTGCAGGGTAACGCAGGCACCTGCATCACGCCATTCGATGCAGCACTGCTTTTACAGCACATCGTGAAAGTGACCCGCTTAACGCCGTATCAATTGATCGCCGCGAACGTATCCGGTGATGCCACCTTAAGCGCGTATGATGCTTCGGCCATTCTTCAGTATTCGGTGGGATCGATCGAACGTTTTCCGATTTCCAGTGACGAACTGGATATATGGCGATTTGTTCCGACTAACTTTCTCATAACCGATACGAACTGGAACACTGCTCCGGACGCCATCATGTATGAACCGTTAACGACCGATCTGTTCAATCAAAATTTCATCGGCATGGTCTACGGGGATATTTCACAAAACTGGCTGCCGCCGACACTGACCAAAGCTCTGGCCGCTGCGAACAGTTCGACCGTGAACGAACTGTTGTGGGGTGATATAACTCGGGATCAGGAAACAAGCTATAAAATACCGATCCTTCTCAATACCGAGAGCGCTGTAGCCTCGGTTGAATTGGATATCAAGTTTAATCCCGACGAGGTAGATATTGCAGCGATTTCATATGCGGACAATTTTCTTACGGCTCATCATATCACGAATAACACGATCCGAATTGCCATGGCCAGTGCACATCCTGAAAGCCACCGGGGAGAACTGTTGACGATCCATTTCATGACCAGCGAGTTCCCTGAACGCGATATATTCGATATAGAGCGAGCCGTTCTCAATGAAGACGACGTTCTAATTGCTACCCATGTTCCGGGATCTGGGGATGCGACGAATCCGCCAGATCAATGTGAATTATACCAGAACTATCCCAATCCATTCAACAGCGAGACTAAGATTGCGTTCACCGTAACCCGCTCGCAGGAAGTCACGCTCACCATCGTATCGATCGATGGCCGTCCAGTCAGAAAGCTTCTCGATCAGAGGTTAAGCCATGGTAATTATACAATTCATTGGAACGGGAAAGATGACAGAGGCAGTACCGTCGCCAGTGGTACCTATGTGATGCTGTTAACAACAAGCGAACAGCGCCTGGTGAGGAAGATCGTGTACCTGAAGTAAACGGCTAAAAACCGATTTATGCATCGGACCTCGCTCTGCAAGACTCATGGCAGCGGCCCGAAACAGAGTCCGTTAGCATAGAACGTAAACTACTCCAACAACCCCAAACCCAAAAACAACAGATCCCTTGTAATATAACTTTACAAGGGATCTGTTGTGAATAGCATGCCCTGTTCTTCTTGAAGGGAGTTATTTCCAGAAAGTCAAACGGTATGAGACAATTATTATTCGAAAACCATCTCTTTGCGCACCCAGCCTTCCAGATTATCCCTGGTAAGCCGCACCTTGTACCAATCCCCACTTTCTCCGATAATCAAGAGGTCGGTTGCTGGTTCCACACGTTTTACGTTGGTGGCGTTTTCCGATGCTTCGCTTTTGATATCGGTTATATCCATAGTAAATACGACGCGTATCTTGACTCTCTCACTCGTATCAGCCTCTTTTTTAATCCAACCGTAATCGATGTCGCTTAGTTTAATCTTCAACCAGCCTTCGGTTTCATCCACGCGAGTCAATTTTGTATTCGCGGGTACGGTTTTTATTACATTGAACTGCTCTCCCGGCCCGCTGTACACATCGATCGTCTCGCTTATCGTCGTGGGATCAAATTCGAATCGTTTAGTCGTCTTCGTCTCGATCCAGCCGATATCGCCATCTACCTTGATGATTTGTGTCCATCCTCCCTTCGACACCACGCTCTTATAGACCTCCCCGGTGTTGGCGAATCCGCTCAATTTGTATTCTCGGCCGGGTCCTTCATGAATAGAGGCGTTCTGTTCCACCACAACATTTTCTTCCAGCACTTCATCATAAACATTAGCATACACCCAACCGTATTGGTTCGGACCTAGCGGAATCTTGTACCATGCACCACTTTTAGCCACGGGCTGGAGCACATCATTTTTTCTTACGCTTCCGGCAACATTTCCGTCCTGTCTCGTGTATCGATACGCGTTCGCATCGGACCTGATTTTTATCTTTGGAAATGCCATATTACCAACCGATGCCTTAGGCAGCCAACCGGCTTTATCAACGCTTAATTTGATAAAATACCAGTTTGTGATCTCATAGACGGGTCTCACAATATCGCCTTCGCTTAGCGTGAAATTTACCGTACCATCAGCCTGTGGTTCGCGGAGTACAGGTACGTTACTCTTCGCATACAATTCAGGAAATTTTAAATCAGCGACGTCCTTCTCATTGACCCATCCCTTTTCACCCACATTCGAGGGAACAGCGTACCAACTGCCCACTTTATCCGTTGGTACCAGGACACGGCCTGCGTACCATTTACCGATCGTCGCTGCATTGGGACTTCGAGTCTCCTTGATCTCTACTTCCGTGAGTGTGATGACGGGTCGGGACGTGACATCTTTGGCGTAATTTTTTGAGATATAACCTCTCCCCTGATCGGTTTCGACATCATACCAAGCGCCTTTAAAGCCTAACTTTTTGAGTCTTGTACCGCGCGGGATCCGCCCGATCCGTTTTGTCAATTCGCTGGCACCTTCTCTCAGATTAACCTCGCCCGTTGTCTCCACCATACCGTAATCGATCGTAGTATCAATCAAATCGTAATCGACAGCTTTGACTGGTTCCTCCTTCAATAGTGAATTAGGTATCCATCCGTCCTTATTATTCGCTGTGGTCACGCGGGCCCAATCTCCATCGACGGTTATCCTGGTGACTTGGCTATTGCGTTGCAGACGCTCGACTTTAGCCGACTGATGATTTGGCTCGGCGAGCAGTTCGAAATTTTGGGATACATAAAAGGGTCTGCCTGCAACGGAGGTTGCCTCCACCCGTTCCTTACTGACCACATCGCCTAATACGTAACCCGTTTGCCCACCAGGAAGTATCGACACATTATACCAGTCGCCCTGTTTCGAGATAACACTCAACACGGCGCCTGGTTTTAATCGGATGAGTACGGCGTATTGGAGTCCCGGCCCAAATCTTATGTTCGTTTCCTGATAGGTGTACAGGGTGGTGACATCCGGTTGCTGCGGCTGTGATGGAGTGGGTTGTGATGGTGTTGGTGACGGTGACGCGAGTATATTCGCTTTTGAGATAAAATTGCCCAGCGTATTCATGTAAGCAGGATCCAACGATTCCAGATCGATCCAGCCCTTTTGCTGTGCGTTGCGGACGAGGACCGTGGTGTTATTGCGACCGATAATAAAAACGCCGGCACCCTGGGGCAGAGTGGTCGATAATTTCGACTTTTTGTTGGGATCGTTATAAAGTGTGACCTCCTGATTGGTTTCACCATAATCGTATACATAGGAGACCAGTTCGTTCATGATCCAGCCATCGTAATTGCCTGCAAATTTGATCTGATACCATTCCCCGCGTCTGTTAACGACCGATACGACGTTCGCGGCTTCCAGAGTGGCGATTTTCGTATTATCTATTCCGGCACCGTCTCTTACGTTTGCGAACTGATTGGTGATGTAAAAATTCTTCTCTTCTGTAATCAAATCGTTTCGTATCCATCCGATCACGCCGTCGGGCATGTAAATTCGATACCAGTCGTCTACGACTCTATCAAGCTTTGCAAGTGGAGTTCCTGGCGGTACGCTGCGCAGGATTTCGAAATCGGTGCTATAGCCCCGTCTTATATTGCATTCACAATTAGTGAAATAAATCGGCACCTCCTTGAGTCGATCTTGCTGAATCCATCCGATCCTGCCTTGGGGTTGATATCGAATACGAGCCCATCCATCCCTGGACCCGATCACCAAAACGATACTGCCCTCTGGTGCTGTCGTGTGGACATAGAAATCCGTGCTGAACCCCTGACGGATCTCCGACTTCTGATTCAGTATCATATAGCGAGCGTTGGTATTTGATTCACCCCAACTGCCTCCCGGCTTGGTCGGTTGTGTCGGCTGATCGGCTGGAGGCGCTTCGCTGCCGGGTGTATCCTGTGGCGGACTGTAGGGACCGACAGCGGATGCCGCGATCCATCCGCGCAATCCTTCCCGGGTCTGTACATCGTACCAGTCGTTCTGTTTCTGGATCACAATCAAGGGAGTACGCGGTTCCAGCATTCCGATCACGTTGTAATTTGCGCTGGGACCGTCCCTTAGATTAGCGGAAGTGACCGTGCTCAATGTATAGTCGATCTCCGCCATCTGATTCCTTTTTATCCATCCGCTGATACCCTTGCTGTCGCCAACGAGTATCCAACCTTCGATCTCATCGAGTTTGAGAGCTTTTGTACCTGCTTTCATGGTGCTGAATTGGGGGGCAGCGTCGTATGGGGCGACATTCGTTTTCGTATCGGAATCGATTTGCACGAAATCCAGTGTGCTTGTCTCCTGGGTATCCCGGATATCGATCCATCCCAGTTGATTGTCTCTGACCACCACGAGGTAATATTGCGACTCCTCCCCTATCACTTTCAGATCAGCACCTCTATTGGCCTGACCTATAGCGCGATAACTTGCGTCAGGTCCCTCTAAAATAAGTGAAGTGGTCAACAGTTCGATATTTTTGTAATGAACGAACTTGGTGGTGTTGAGGTCGATATAACCATCTTGTCTCTTTGGTATTTGCACATGCAGCCAATTGTTGTTCTTTCCCAGATACTGCAGGATCGTATTGCTGGGGATCGATGCGATAATATCTGCTGAGGCGGATGGTTTATCTCTCATCTGAATTTGTACGCTCGTCACCTGAATATAGGGTTGAATAGAGCTTGCGGCAGATGCACAGTAGATAAAGGAGGTAAGAAAAATAATAAATACAATGAAATAGCTACGTTTCATCAGCACGACTCACTTTTTATAGTAAAGCTTCAGATGAGCGTCTCCGAACATCGTAGGTAAGGAGGAAGCTCCATCACATGAGTTCCCTCGATTTGGGATTTTCATCTGTTCTAAGACACGTGATGATTACGGTTGAGGCTGACTCATCATAAAACTCCGCCTCATTCCGCTTTTTTATCAGAGATGAGATCCGGAGCAGTTGAGCGTCATCAGAGACAACATGGATGATCATCTCTCAATCCCATCGCGGGCTTGCACACCGGTCTGATAGTAATGTTTTATCTCCTTCATTTCGGTTACCAGGTCGGCCTTCTCGATGAGCTGAGCAGGAGCACGTCGACCGGTTAAAATCAGCTCGACAGTGTCCGGTTTCTCGTCGATGAACCCGATGATTTGCTTGAGGGAGAGCAGACCGAAATGGATGGCGACCAGAACTTCATCGAGGATGATGATATCGTATTCATCGCTGAGCATGGCGGTTCTGGCTTTCACCAAACCACGGTTCGCCATGGCGACGTCCTCATCGCTTTTACGATCGATATGGATAAAGGTATCCTTGCCGTAGAGTTCGATCGTCACCAGAGGTATCGAACTAAACGCATCATGTTCACCGTAGTGCTGGCCTTTCATGAACTGGCCGATATAGGTTTTGAGTCCGTGTCCGGATGCTCTTAACGCCAGACCGAACGCAGCGGTCGTTTTACCCTTACCATCACCGGTATAGATTTGTGTATAACCTTTTTTTAACCGAGTTCTCATATAAAAATATATAAAAATAATTATGGAAGTACAAGTAAAATTATTTGTTGAAACCGTTTTTCTGGTAAATCGTTTATTTTATAGGGTGGTAATTCAATTAATTCGCACGGAAAGGAGCGTATTACATGACCAGGTCCAGGATAATCGGTTTATTTTTAATCTTTTTTGGTGGGATATTGCTATTGGAGCAGCATGGGATCGTTGACGTTACGATCAAGACGATTATAGGATCGTTGTTTATTTTCATGTCGTTGATCATATTGTTACGCCGCAAGCATTATAATAACAAGAGATTAAGCGATTATGCATCCATTTTATTTTTGATATTTGGGATAATTTTCATTATAGATTCCATTTATCCGATCGCGAACGAAATATTCATTGCGCTCGTACTACTTTTAATCAGCGTCTATTTCTTCCGCATCCATTTCAGGAAGTCGGCCCCGCTCTGGCCAGTATTTCCTGGCGGTTTGTTCTTCATCTTCGCGACGATGTACATATTGGACATATTTCGGTTATTACAGGGTAGCAGTTTATGGTTTGTGTTCGTGTTCGGTATTGGTTGTATTTTTTGGTATTTATATTTCATGCGACATGAGAGGCGTCGCTTACGCTGGGCTATTTATCCCGCAGCGATCGTGACGATCGGTTCATTTTTCATATTGTCCAGGACATGGGACACGATGATTGCAGTGATACTATTCCCGGCGAGCATCATCGTGATGGGCGTTTACCTGGTGCTCATAAATTTAAGGCAGTCGTGATGGTTATTTATTTTTTTCTTGCTTTTTAAAAATAAAACTATTATATTTAGCGATTAAATTTTTCTACCCGTCCCCATCGTCTAGTGGTAAGGACTCAGGATTTTCAATCCTGCAACGGGGGTTCGACTCCCCCTGGGGACGCCATAAACAAGCCGTAATCATCTTAAAAATGATGATATTACGGCTATTTTTTTGTCTGAATCTTTTTGATCTTGATTCGTG
>JAFGOE010000123.1 GCA_016926625.1 Candidatus Zhuqueibacterota bacterium | reverse complement strand
TTGTTTCGCGTAAATAATTGACGATCATTCCCACTGCAACCCGATCGGTAAGCATGCGTGCATAACCGAATCCCAGAGCGAAATTGGACACACTGTACCGTTCGCCGGTACCCATGGGCTGCTCCACGGTGCGTACATCGATTTCGCCCGAATTGAGCGACGTCGCCTGCAACGACATGGTGCCGATATTTCCTACGTTTAATGCGACAACGACGTAGTTGTAATCGATATCGGCCAGCCAATTACTATGAGTAAATTGAACATTCGATTTACTGAGTCGACCGATGCTAGCGGGATTGTAGAACACAGTCGCCGCCTCACCGAAGAGAGACGTACTCGCATTTCCGATCGCCGTTCCCCGCGCACTCGGTTCGATCTTTAAAAATTGTCCGACCGTCGTACCCACTTTGCTCTGGGCGAACAGCAGATTTCCATGACTTATTAGTATCATGAATATGCTTAGGATTAATATTTGTTTTCGATTCATAGTTCCAACCGTTTGAATTATTTTATGATAGCAAATTTGCCGATAAATGATTTCCGTTCTTCGGAATCGACATGAAAAATATACAGACCCGGGGCGACCTCCAGATTATCTTTGGTGCGGAGGTTCCAGGCGATATACCCGTCGGTCATCATACCGCTGTGCTCCAATGTCTGGACGAGTTCTCCCATGATCGTATAGATACGGATTGTACAGTTCTGTGGTAATCCGCGAAATTCGATGCGCCTTTCACCTCGACCCGATACCGCAAATCGCTGCGGTTCGAAACTCGCTGCATTGATGTAGGGATTCGGTACGACATAAGGATCTATCTCCGCAGTACGCAACTCGTCCTGATCGATCCGTTGTCCGCTGGAGACAAATTCGAAGGTGTCATCGACACTGAGCGGAAGGTCTAATTTCAACTGATACACATCACCGGGACCCGGGGGTATCAGTTCACCCCGTTCCGCTTGGCCCGTTGTATCCAGGTCAACCCGCCATGTTGCTCGCGGCTGCGTAGGCTGTTCTGGCAGGAACGTCACGATCTCAATGTAATCTTTTTCACTGTTGATCGTACCGCTGCCATCGGCGTCGCGGAACCTCAGTTTCAATTTCTGATCGCCTTCTTTACTCTTCGCGATCACCTTGAAATTGATCGCCTTCGCAGGCATTCCGATAGCGGCCAGAGATGTATCCAACGGTTCATCGTCGAAGATGATCTCGAGATCATCAGGATAACCATTGCGTCTCAGGTTGTTGGGCAATGATTCAGAATACCTCACGCTAAACCGGGCGTTCGTCTTACTGGAAGCGGTGAAACCCGATTCGAGAGAATCAACGGTGACCCGTTTTTGAGTCCATATGACAGGCAACAATCCTGCACCCACCGGACCGCTACCGAGTCCATCGAAATCTGTTCCGGTGGTGAACAGCGTGTCGAGTTCATCGACATCGATGAGGCTATAAGCGGTCGCCCGTACACAATCTACGGGACTCGTGAATATGATTTCAAATAGATGGTCATCAGGGACCAGGTGCGAATTTTTAACCATGACTGATACACTTCCCACGCCCTCTCCTTCACTATGTTCGATCTCACCCGTTGTCGCCGGTTGGAAGCCCAATGTGGGCGGATTAGGCCGCACTTCGACGACATTTTTAGGAAGTATCGTACCGCCACGCAGGGTCTGGCTCACGGCGATCGCATTCTCAGAGGGATAGATTTCCAGCGAATCGGATCCACTATCGTATGCAGTGACACCGTAGTAATAAAGTTGTCCGTTCGTCACCGTCGTATCGGTAAACGTGTGTCTGATACCATTATCCTCTCCCAGGAAATAGGCGACACCTTCTACCGTAGTTCCCGAGAAGCCGTATATCTCATTGATCAAATCGAACTGTGCGATAGGGCGCCCGATTCCGATGGGACCGGATCCTGTGGCCGTGGTGACAAGCTGGGGATCGAGGAACGCCGGATCGGTACTGCGATAGATTCGGTATCCTTCGAAATCGTTGATGTTAGTAACCGGGTCATACGTTCGCTCCGCCTTATCGTCCCAACTCAGCGTCACGAAGCCATCACCGGCGAATGCGTTCAGTGTCGGCATGGGCGGAGGTACGGCAAATTGATAATTGGCCTTGTAGATCTGCTGCACCACTTTGGTAGTGGTTCTTAATTCGCGCAGATCAGAGCCGAATCCCAGGGCGAGGCTGAATCGTTCCCGTTTGCCAGCCGCCAACTTAAAGGGACCTGAGGCGAACAGGAAACCGATATTATAATTCAGAACAAGCGGTTGGTCGAACGACTCATCTGAAGTGAATTGTTCATAAAGACGCTTTGGCCATTCCTTGCCGTCATCGAAGAAGACGATGTTGTCGACTTCGGTAGTGGGTGATCCGGCGCCAGCACGGATACGGTTCATTTTAAAACCGGTCAGTCCAATCTGGTCCGACTCATCGAGATCGGTCTTATCGAAATTAGGCTCTCCGTAAGTAGGTATCCCGTCTTTTTCACCCGTATCGCGCGGTAATTCTTCCGACTCGAATACGCCATCGGCGCCGGTGTCGTCGAATTCAGCGACCCAGTCTAAATCCTCATCGCCGGTCCACCAGCTTCCAGCCATATAAGCGGGACGTTTCTCGAGTGGCCCATAGAACGCGACAAATTTATCATAATCATAATGGGTCTGTACATAGCTAAGGATCGCTTCCTGTCCCACGATAAGTTCGCCGGGTCCCCCATCCCGTAGCTCGTCGCTTATCCCGTTCTCGTCGTTATCGATCATGTCGGTCCCGTTGCCCGGGGTTTCCATGTAAGAATAGCCGAGGTAGCCTGTAGGACCCTGAACTCCGTATCCGTTTTTATCCCATGTGTACACCAGATTGAGTCCGGCCTCACGATCGAAATAAGCATTATCATCATCGGATTCAGGAATACCATCACTACCGATGGCCGAGCCGCCGACACCGGAGTCCATGTACAGTCCGAAGATAATGTTATCGTCGTAATCGGTTGTGCCTTCGTTCGTGATATCGTAGTGGAAGAAGACCACGTTACCTGCTTGAGGATTAGCCCATTGAAAACCTCGCTGTTCCACCCTTAAGGCGAGTCCGCGGCGACTCTGGTCGCGTGTGTCGGGATAGAAATTCCAGGCATCGTAGAAATTATCATCGTAGACCACGAAGCTCTCCTGATCCGCTCCCGGTGCCTTGCCGAAATATCCGTTCCAGAAACCACTCCAACCCGGATCATCGGAATCATCGATCTTATCGATCCACTCATCGGGCCAGGTACGCGGGTCATTGCTCATGGCGACCGATCGACCTTTGTTGATCGCCGGATCGGGTTGAAAATAACCCGGTCGCGGTTCGAATCGCATGACGCGATTGAAGTAGGGACTGTTCCCCTGTCGTTCGCGGTACCCGGTTTCCATGATGTAGGCAGGAATTCCATTGTTCTGAAATACGTTTGCCAGCACGAACGGGGTCGTGCCGTCGCTGTAATTCTCGCCCGATCCTTTCGGTACCTCCACCGAATGGAATACGCTCAGATCTACTTTCAGCGGATCGGGCGGGTAATCGCCCACCATGCCGTAATTATAAAAAACGGTGCGGATTCGATTAGCATCGTGTGTACCGCTGCGCTCCGCATCGACGCGACCGCGCAGTGAATCAGGCACCACAGGTTGTAAATCCTGAGCCCATCCGGAAAGCGGCAGAAGGAAGAAACATAATATAAAGGATATTCGAATTAATTTTCTTGCAGACATAGGTATAACCTCTTGTTAATCATCATTAAATCATCCGTCTGACCGTTCGGTTAACGATTACTGAACGACAGACCGATTTCGATGCGTCGCGGTTCGTAAAAGCGACTCGGATCGATGAGCGCTGCTCTGTTAGCTGCAGGGAATTGAGTATAATCTGGACTGCCGGTAGTCGTGAAAACGAATCCGTTGGCAAAGTGTGTATTCAGCAAGTTGAACAGGCGAACGAACGCACTCATTCGTGCTGGTCCGACGTTAAAGAATTTTTCGGCGCGCAAATCGACGAGGAAGAAATCGTCTTTTCGTCCCGAGTTCGTCTCCAGATCAGCCGCAAAGCCAGAACCGATCGCAGGGGTGTACGGCTGGCCGCTGCCAAATCTCATGATAGCGCTCAGGGAATAATTATTGGGTCTATATACGATAGCGGTGGCATTCAGCGTATGCCGCTGATCCCAGTTGAACGGGATGTCGCGGGGGCGAGGATCTTTCCCGCTGGATGCCCTGGTGCTGGTCTCCCGCGGATCGCTGGAATTACCCTGGGCAAACTGCATCGTATAATCCAGGGTCGTGCTGACAGGTCCGATGGCACGTTGATCCAGGGCGATGGTGAATCCGGACACATTTCCGAAATCGACATTGGTAAATCTGGGATATTCGGCTGCCGCATAGGTCGAGATAAATTCCACACCTAACAGATCCCGAATATCTTTATGGAAGAACGTCAGTTCTATTCCGAGAAAGCTGGTCAGCGCCTGTTTTAAACCAAACTCGTACTGCACGGTGAACTCGGGCTTCAGGTCGGGATTTCCCATCACACCGTAGCTGATACCGCCGGCCTGTAGTTCATCGAGGACTGAGTAATCGGCATTGTCGTAGAGGAGTCCCAGACCCGGCATCTGATAAAAATGCCCGTACGAAAAGTAGATGGAGGCCGCATTGGTGAGCGGGAAGCTGAATCCCAGGCGCGGCGCTAATGCCGATTTGATGGTCGTGGCAACTGGTCTTGATTGAGGAGCACCTTCGATGGCATTGGCTGGATTTTCCAGATCGCTTGGAACAGTGGCGTTCGCATCGAAGTATTCATAGCGTAATCCGGCACGAAGGATCAGATCGCCCCATTCGACCCTGTCCTGTAAATAGACGGCAGCCTGACGCGGAAAATATGTGTCCACAAACTGGACTCCGGGAAAATCATTAGTCGGCTGCAGCTTCTGTACGCCGTCGACGTTAATATCACGCAGTACGCCAGGAGCACCGAATGACATTTCCGCCAGATTGAGTTCGATACCGGACTCGATCAGATTGGTGCGATTCGCCTGCCAGGTGAGGTCGACCTTCGCTATGCCGGAATTCGTCTTCTGGATGAAACGGTTAAGCTCGAGGCCCTGCACCACGGCACCTTCCTCGTAATTGGCATCACTTTTAGGACTCCCTGCGTCGAGGTAGCGGGAATCGTAAACGTCTTCGTAATAGTAATCGGCATAATTGAAATAGTTCTGCCGGAAATCGACCTTGTAAAACATCTTATCGGAGACCGTATGAGTCATCTGCAATCCATGGCTGAGGGATAGTGTCGTCTTGGTCGATGTACCATCCGGATTTAGCCTGAACGAATGATTATAGCTCTTGCGGGTTATATCGTTGAGTGTCATCTGATAGCTTAGTTGGAGCGCTTTCAGCGACTTATTCGTTATTTTAAACTGACCGCTCCATTCCTCTCGATTGGCCATGGGTATTATTTCGTCATCACCGGTAGGGTAAAATATTTTCTGTTCCAGGTTGCTGGAATCGGTAGGCATGAACCGGCGGACGCCGAACAAATAGCCGTCATTGGTGTATCGTCGGCCACTCAGGAAGAAGGTCGTTTTCGGGATTGGCAGCGGGCCGCTGATTGTCATCTGATAGTTTTGGATGCCAATTGGATTAAATTTCTGATTGTGAGGGTATCTCAATTCATCGGAGGTGTAAAAATCACCTCCATAAATCTCACCGGACCATTCGAATTTATCCGAACCCGATTTAAGCACGGCATTAACCACACCCGACATCGCCTGGCCGTACTTTGCATCAAAGGTACCGCTTATGATCTGTACCTGTTCCAGGACGGAGCGATCCAATTGGATACTCGATGAATTATCATAAGGATTATTAACGGTGACGCCATCGACCTGAAACTGGACCTCGCCGATCCGGCCACCGCGGAAGTGGCCTTCCACCACACCCGCCTGCAGGTTGACGATCTCATTAAGGGCTTGCACCGGAAGTTGTTGCATCTCCTCTTTATCGACCGTGGAAATCGAACTGGTCTGATTGAACTCCACGATCGGCCGCTCGGCGACCACGACGACTTCCTCACCTTCGATGGTCATTGGCTGTAACATCACATCGATCTTGGTGGTCTGATCCGCCTGAACACGCACGCTTTCAACAACCTTGCTCTGAAAACCGATGTAATCGAAACGCATGGTATATGTACCGGCGCGAACGTTCAGGATGACATAATACCCGTCCATATCCGCGGCAGCGCCCTGACTGGTGTTCACTAATAACACATTTGCACCGATCAGCGGTTCCCCGTTGTTGTCGGTCACACGACCCGCTAGTTTGCCCGTGGTCTGCGACCATGCAGCTGGTGTCATGAGAAAGATCATGACCCATAGCGTTAAAAGCCTTACTTTGCGTAACATATTGATTCTCTGTGTCATAGTCACACTTCATTTTTAAATTAATATAAAGAACGTATGGGGTGAATCGAGCGTCGAACAGGTCGATAGTCGACAATGCTCATAGCGTTGACAGTGAAACACTTTTTCACAACCATAAAATGTCGAAGAACCGTTTTTCGTACGATACACCCCGTACCGAATAGTAAATGATTACTTAATTAAAGCCATTTTACCTGTTTGACTCTTGATGTTACGACCGTGTGTCGTATCGTTCAGTCGTATCTGATAAAAATAGATACCACTCTCCAGATTCTGACCATCGAACTGCATTTCATGCAGACCGGCTGATTTCTGTGTCGAGCCGACCTCAATTACCTGTTGTCCCATCATGTTGTACACGTGAAGTGTGACCTCGCCCGCAAATGGCAAGGAATAACTCAACTTCGTCGTTGGATTAAAGGGGTTGGGATAATTACCGTACAATTCGATGGTTTCGGGAATTCTCACCGGATGCGGATTCTCATGGATGGCGATAACGAGTTCAGGATCCATGTACATCCAGGCTGCTGCCGGGCCACCATCATGTTCGCGGAACCACCATGTGCGCGTACCGTAATCGTTCGCCGGATCATCGAAAGAATCGCCATCGGCCAGCATCACGCCCATAAACAGGAGATGATCACCTAATCCTGCGGGGTAGCCCAGATAGGTCAGATCGACTTTGAGTTCGACGATATAGCCTTCATCGATATCGGTTTTGACATTAACTGTTGTATTGCCTTTCAGCGTTACGGCAAATTCCGTATCGGATGAATCGACCATTACCGGAAGGAATTCCAGGGCGACGGGATCACCGTTATCGTCGAAATTGACCTGCAGTTTCTGGAACAGCATGGAATTTTCAAGATTCAACTCCTGGCGATCACCGATCATGAAACGGACACCGTCCATACGATCAAAAACGCTGGTGCCCTGAACGAGCATATCGTTCACATCGGCGGCGAGATAGAGATGATTACCACGGAAGAACATTTTGATCGTAGCGAACGAGGGATCGAGTATATCGGCGCGGACACCGTTAAATTCCGGTTGATATTGACCGCTGCGATAGGGGCCGACTCCCGGATAGCTGGCTCGAACCACGCTATCTCCCCATGCCATGGTAAAGGTATAGGCATTAGTCCATACGTTTTCATCGAGAACTCCGTCGATGACGGGTTCGGCTGAACCGTTATTATTGGGGACGATTACATCAGGAGGAAGCTCAGGCAGCACGGCGGTATCCACTGTCACATCCGGATGGACATGAACACGGCCGACGTTGTTCGCATCGGCGTTGCCCCATGGATTCTGCCAGTGGGTCCTAGTGGAATTGATAATTGAGACATCGCCTTCGTAAAGGAAGTCGCAATCCCAGATGGAGAAATTCAGTTCGATGATCTCGCCATTGGGCTTGTTAACATCGTAGCCGATATCGGTGAGGGCGACTCGCATTTCCATCGTATATCCCTGTTCGCGCTGATTATCGTTCGCCTGTCCCCCATGAACGACTGTTGCCCCATCCCAGGCAGCCACCAGTTCCGGTGTACGTTCCGGAGCGTTGAAGTTACCGTAAGTGCCCAAAAATCGCGGCGGAGCGCCGACGCCGGGCGTTTGACCTGCCGGCAATTCGGGATACCAGTAGGTGTAGAAATATTCCACCTGTGGGGTGGGGCGATTCTTATTGGCTCGATTGCGGATACCCATGAGGACGCCGTCCCAGCGAGCCCAGTCCTTTGAACCGACCACGGATAGATCATTGGCCTCGATAGCCATATAGAGCTGGTTGTCCTGCGCCACCAGGAATTTAACCACGGCATCGGTCGGATCGTTAACCGCCTCGGGTTGAAACTCGGGTCGCCAGCCGCTGGTGGGCAATCCACTACTTTCGCCATAGCGGATGACGAGCGATTCGGCTTTCGCCCATGCGGCCTCGTCGAGAACACCATCGAGGGTAATTGTTTCATTAGTGATTGTACGTGCCCAAATAGCGTCCTCTCGAACGGGATATTGAGCAGCTGCGAAGGAAGAGAAAACCAGGATCAGGATGATACCATGGATGAAAACATGTAGCATTCTGTTCATAACACCTCCTACATTTGGATAAGTTAATCATGTCAATGAAAAGGATTTCAATCGTTGTTGTGTTGTTTTTACGAGGGTTGCCAAGATTAAATGTAAACGTTTACATTCATAGTTAAGATAAAACGAAAAAGTTTAAATGTCAAGGGATTTTTTTCAAAATTTGGGTTTTTATGGAGGGGCTTTATTAAAAGCTTTGGATAAGAGGGTTTTATAATGCAGGGTGGGGTATTTTTAAAAGCTTCGGACACGAAGCCCCCCACCCCGAAAAGCATAAACACAGAGGGCACGGAGCCCATCCCAACCCAACAAGAATAGAAAAAAGATGTCATGCAAGTCACGTATTTTTCATGCCGAAGCAAGGACAAATTTTTATATAGTTCAGTTGGTTGGGTTGGGGGCTTCGTGGTCTCCGTGTTAATCTTTTGGGGATGGGCTGGGCTCCGTGTTCTCTGTGTTATGGCTTCTTGGGATGGGTGTTGTTGGGCTCTGCGGTCTCCGTGTTAATCTTTTGGGGGATGGGCTGGGCTCCGTGTTCTCTGTGTTAATGCTTTACGGGTTGAAGAAAGCTTCGTTATCATGGTAAAAGCTTTTAAAATAAAAAGTCGGATGCGCAACGTATGCACATCCGACTCTCATATCTAATATACAATTGATTCCTACTTGATCAACGTCATCTTCTTGATCTCTACGAATGTATTCGCCTCTGATTTGGCATGCAAGCGATAGAAGTAGAGTCCGCTGTTGACGATATTCCCGCTTTCGTCGACTCCGTTCCACTGCATCTGATGATAACCGGCACATCTCTGTCCCTGAATCAACTTAATTACCCGTTGACCGCGGATATTGTAGATCTCCAAAATTACATCCGCCTGCTCCGGTAACTGGAAGCGGATGGCCGTGCCCAGATTAAACGGATTCGGATAATTCTGGGAGAGTCCAAACTCCTCAGGAATATCCAGACTGATCAACGTGGATGATGCCGCCGAAGCACCCGCCACGATCGACAACAGATCTTTGCCGAATAGCTGCATTTCACATAAGCTGACATACGGTGACTCGTCCCCGTGAGCAGAGAGAACGAGCAGTTTCACGAACCGAGCCTCCACTGGCGTTAATTCATAGACGCCCCAGCCTGATTTATCGACAAAGGAATCTTGTAGCGCCAGCGTGTAATTCTCGCCATCCGTTGACGTCCAGAATTCGAAATCCTTCATCAGGTGATTGGGCAGTGTGTTTTTCAACGCCGTGTTCGTCATCAATCGCAGCTTATGAAGGCTCTTCGTCGTATCCAGTTTGAAGATCGCCCAGGCACTGTCGTTGTGTGCCAGTACACAGGAATTCGGACTGATGATATCGTGATCGATCGCCTTCTCCCATCCCTTGCCGGGATCCGCAATCTCACTGCCGTCGATGAATTCGAGTGCCTGATAATATTTATCCACATAGATCATGCCGGGAACGATCATCTCATCGTCGCCACCCTGTCCCCATGCCTTCAAGGAGACCGTGTATTCACCTACCTTATCATAGATATGAACAGGATCCACTGCTTTTTGAACTTCGGACATGAATTCTTCTTTCTTTCCGTCCCCGTAATTCCACACGAAGTGATTCACCAGACCTTCGCACTGGTTATCAAATTGGACTGATGATCCAGGAACCAAGGCAATCGGTGCTCCATTGAAGTAACTCTGAGCCGCCCTGAATACGGTCACAAAGTTCTCTTTCGTGACACTCACTTCATGTTCTTCGCAACAGTCCCATACCGTAAGTTTCACGGTATAATATTTATGAGGCGGATTGTGATAGATGTGCACCGGATGCTGTTCTTCACTGGTGGTACCATCGCCGAATTCCCACAGCCATTTGGCTGCATCGGTCGACAGGTCTTCGAACTGGACTTCCAGTGGCGAAATCCCCTGTGTCGGCGTCGCGTTAAATTCGGCCACAGGTACCGGACATTTCACATGGATCGTGACCGACCAATCATCGCTGCCTTCGGTCTGGGTGTCGTTCGTCACGTATTTCGCCGTGTTCTCAATCTTATAATCACCCGATGTATAATACGGTCCCACCGCTTTCGCATAGGCAAATGACTTCGGTGCTTCCGCGGCTGTCACGGTGCCCAGCGAATCCGGTTGATTCGTATCCGTTACCAGCACGCTCTCATCGATCACATTTATGGGTATTTCACCGAACGCTACGGCTGCTTCACCGGAAAATTCGGTCTCACCGATAGGATCTTTAACAACCGGTTGTTCCGGAGCCTGAGCGTACGTGAAATTCTGCATCCTGGCCACCACTCTATTCGTTCGTGCCGTGTTATCGGGCAAGTCCGCACGATAGCTGCATTCCATGGCCTGACCCGCGAGCAGCGTATAGGGGAAACTCACACTACAATCGACGACCATGCCGGTAGCATCGGGAAGAATATCCGCGATGCTGTTGATCACCGCCTGGATCGGTGCCGAATTGTATACCGTAATCTTCCCGCTGACTGCATAGTCACGATCGATGTGCGTATCCTCCACCTTCACCGCATAGTTGATCGTTCCTTCGACACAGCCGCGCAGATCCATTTCCGCTTGATCAGCAGTTTTATCAATGGTCCAGTTGTAGTATCGATTAAAGGTCGGCAGCACGTCTTTTGAGACATCCAACTCGTAGCAAATAATATCGACCGAGGCCTCCGCAGATTGCTGTGTTTCTCGAATAACGGCTGTGTTCGAGTTCTCGCCTGCATCATCCCCACATTGGTATGCTTTGGTGTACGTCCACGTCGCGCTCTGACTGGTTTCCCACGAACGTCCGTTACTGTCGTCCACGTGGACTGTACCGTTCACCTCAGTGGTCGGCGTCGTAGGTAAATCGACCTCCTCGATCACCTCCGTGCCGTAGGCTGCGCCCGCATGGCCGAGATAATTGGTGATCGTTACCAGCGCCACATTGCGATACTCGGCATCGGCGATGGCATCGAAGGTGAGTGAATAATCATAACATTTGGATTCATCGGGTGCGAGTTGGGATGGTGTCGTCGTTTGCGATGCATCCGGGACTTCCGCCCAGGTCGTCATCCCCGTCGTTCGATACTGGATGTGATCGTAGATGGTCAACCCGGTCGTCGCCACATCACCCGTGTTTGTCACACACACCTGGCCGGATATGGTCACGACTTCCGACGCCAGATTTTTGGTCACGATCACCGTATATTTAGAGACGCCTACATCGCCGGTGAATAAATTCCACGTTTCAGGATAGGCGCTCTTGTCGATCGTCCAGTTCCATTCACGATGCAGCTCAGCCTCCGCATCCTTTTCGGCAGATATGGTCGTGCTGGTCAATCGATTGGTAAACGTCGCCTTAACCGTCTCACCCGGATCGAGATGGAAGGTAGCGGTGCCGGTATTCAGATCGTATGTACTGTTATCGTCGGTGAACGCGATGGACACCAGTTCCCATCCAATGGGAATCGCCTCGGTGGATGTATAGGTCCCCGGAGGAATATCACTTACGACTATTTGACCGTTATCCCCAATTTGACCGGATGCATCACCACTGAAAGTGAACAGCGTCGGATGACCAGCCGGCTCCGTCTGTTTCTCCACGATGATCGTTCCCGGTTCGGGATCATTGTTGAGGATAGTTCCCTGTCCCTGGCCATCGGCAATACTCCCATTTTGAGCATTGCTCAAGTCAATAAAAAATGTCTCGTCCGGTTCATAGGTTGCATCATCGTTTATCGGGACGTCGATCGTGGCCGACATGCTTCCTGCCGGGATCGTGAGCGTACCGCTCACACTGGTGTAATCCCCTGGCGCCACGGCTGTGCCGTTACTCGCCTGGTAATCGACGCTGACGTTCATCCCGCTCGCTGCCGATAAGGTGACCGTAAACGTCATCGTTCCGATTCCTTCATCGGCCGATACATCGTTGATGGAGATGCGTGCAGGATCATCGTTATCCTGAATCGTGCCATGACCGATCCCATCGGCAATCGTGGCGTTTAAGGGACTGCTCAGATCCACCGTGAACGTCTCATCAGGCTCATCCAGCAAGTCATCAATGATGGGGACATGGATCGTGGCCGAGGTATTACCTGCGGGAATAGTCAGAGTGGCACTTGTGCCGGTGTAATCTCCCGGCGCACCAGCCGTGCCGTCCACCGTCTGATAAAACACAGAGATCGGCTTTGAACTTGCAGCGGACAGCGTCACCGTGAAGCTCATCGTACCCACGCCTTCATTCTCTGTCTCATCGCTGATGGATATGGTAGGAGGATCATCATTGTCCTGAATAGTGCCCTGACCAGAACCATCGTTAATCGTGGCGTTAACGGGATTATTCAGTCTGACTACGAAATCCTCATCAGGCTCATCCAGCAAGTCATCGATGATGGGGATATTAATCGTGGTTGAGGTATACCATGCGGGAATATCCAAAGTGCCACTTGTGCTGGTGTAATCTCCAGGCGAAACAGCCGAACCATTCATCGTCTCATAGAGCACAGAAATCGGCTTTGAACTCGCAGCCGACAGCGTCACCGTGAAGCTCATCGTACCCACGCCTTCATTCTCCGTCTCGTCGCTAATGGATATGGTCGGTGGGTCATCGTTATCCTGAATCGTCGCCTGACCCGAACCATCGCTAATCGTGGCGTTTACGGGACTACTCAGATCCACTGTGAACGTCTCATTGGGCTCGTCCAGTAAGTCATCGATGATGGGAACATTAATCGTGGCCGAGGTATGACCTGGGGGAATAGTGAGAGTGGCGCTTGTGCTGGTATAATCTCCCGGCGCACCAGCCGTGCCATCCACCGTCTGATAAAACACAGCGATCGGCTGCGAGCTTGCAGCGGAAAGCGTCATCGTGAAGCTCATGGTGCCCACGCCTTCGTTCTCTGTTTCGTCGCTAATGGATATGGTCGGCGGGTCATCGTTATCCTGAATCGTCGCCTGACCCGAACCATCGCTAATCGTGGCGTTTACGGGATTGCTCAGTCTGACTACAAAATCCTCATCAGACTCGTCCATCAGATCGTCGATGATGGGAACGTCAATCATAGCCGAGGTATTCCCCGCGGGAATATTCAACGTACCGCTTGTGCTGGTGTAATCTCCCGGATCTAATGCCGTACCATCTACCGTTTGATATTGGACAGAAATCGATTTTGAGCTCGCAGCGGACAGCGTCACCGTGAAGCTCATCGTACCCACCCCTTCGTTCTCCGTCTCGTCACTGATGGAAATCGTCGGTGGATCGTCATTATCGAGGATGGTACCGATGCCTTCTCCATCGGCAATTGTGGCGTTATTCGGCATCCAGAGACCCACTCTAAACGTCTCATCATTTTCATCGAGCAGATCATCAATTATTGTTACATCAAGAGTCCGGGATGTTTGTCCCGGTGCAAACAATATGACACCATTTTCCGGGGCGGTATAATCTTGCCCATTCCAGGCACTGTTATTTCTGATTGAATAGTTTACATGAATCCCAAATGAACTCGGAGCCGACAGTGTCAATGTGAACGTCATTATCCCCACTCCTTCGTCCTCCGTCTCATCGCTGATGGATATGGTGGGTGGAGCGTCGTTATCCCGAATCGTGCCCTGCCCCTGACCATCGCTAATCGTGGCGTTTAATGGATTATTCAGATTCACCCTGAACGTCTCATCAGGTTCATCCAGCAGGTCATCGACAATGGGTACATTAATCGTGGCCGAGGTATTGCCCGCCGGAATATTCAACGTACCGTTTGTGTTGATGTAATCTCCAGGCGCAGCAGCCGAACCATTCGTCGTCTGATAGAGCATCGAGATCGGCCATGAGCTCGCAGCGGATAGTGTCACCGTAAAGCTCATCGTACCCACGCCTTCGTCCTCCGTCTCATCGCTGATCGATATGGTGGGCGGATCATCATTATCATGAATAGTACCCCGACCAGAACCATCGGCAATCGAAGCATTGACGGGATCAGACAGTCTGACTACGAAATCTTCATTATCAGGTTCATCCAGCAGGTCATCGATAATGGGTACACTGATATTAGCCGAGGTATTGCCCGCCGGAATATTCAAGGTGCCGCTTGTGCTGGTGTAATCTCCTGGTGCAACAGCGATAGCATCCAATGTGTGGTAATCCACACTAACGACCTTTCCGCTTGCTGCGGACAAGGATACTGTAAACGTCATCGTACCAATTGATTCATCCTCTGTTTCATCGCTGATAGATATGGTCGGCGGATCGTCGTTATCCTGAATCGTGCCCTGACCTGAACCATCGCTAATCGTGACGTTCACGGGATTACTCAATCTGACGACGAAATTCTCATCATTCTCATCCAGCAGGTCATCGATAATGGGTACATTGATCGTCGCTGAGGTATTGCCAGCCTGAATATTCAATGTGCCACTCGTGCTGGTGTAATCTCCAGGTGCAGCAGCGGTACCATCCATCGTCTGATAAAGCACAGAGATCTGCTGTGAGCTCGTAGCGGATAGTGTCACCGTGAAGCTCATCGTACCCACGCCTTCGTCCTCCGTCTCATCGCTGATCGATATGGTTGGCGGATCGTCGTTATCCTGAATCGTGCCCTGACCCTGACCATCGCTAATCGTGGCGTTTACTGGATTACTCAGGTCCACGGTGAACGTCTCATCAGGTTCATCCAGCAGGTCATCGATAATCGGTACATTGATCGTCGCCGAGGCATTGCCCACCGGAATATTCAATACGCCGTAGGTGCTGGTGTAATCTCCCGGCTCAGCAGCGGTACCATTCGTCGTCAGATAGAGCATCGAGATCGGCTGTGAGCTTGCAGCGGACAGTGTCACCGTGAAGCTCATGGTGCCCGCGCCTTCTTTCTCCGTCTCGTCGCTGATGGATATGGTGGGCGGATCGTCGTTATCCTCGATGACTCCCTGTCCCTGACCATCTGCAAGAGTCGCGTTTACCGGATTACTCAAGTTAACTAAGAAATTTTCGGTGTTTTCATCCATCGGATCATCGATGATAGGAACATCAAACGTAGCCGTCATATTGCCCGCCAGGATGCTCACCGTACCGCTCGTACTGGTGTAATCTCCCGGTGCGACAGCCGTGCCATTTGCGGTCTGATAGTCGATGGTGATATCCTTGCCGCTTGCTATCGCTAAACTAACGGTGAACGTCATCGTACCCACCGATTCGTTCTCTATCTCATCGCTAATGCCTACATAAGGTGGATAGTCATCATCCTGGATGACGCCCTGACCCTGCGCGTCTGCTATGGTCGCATTGACCGGATTGATCAGATTCACCGTGAACGTCTCATCGGTTTCATCAATCATATCATCATTGATTGGGATGTAAATTGTCGTCGACGTATTCCCTGCTAAAATGGTAGCCGTGCCACTGGTGGCAGTATAATCTCCGGGTGCAATGGCAGTGCCGTTTGCAGTCTGATAGCCTACGCTCACATTTCTTCCGCTCACTGCCGAAAGCGTTATTGTGAACATCATCATGCCATTCGTCTCAAAATCAGTCCTGTCATTGATACTTAGTGCTGGCGGTGCATCGTTATCCAGGATCGTGCCCGTACCCTGTCCGTCGGCTATGGTCGCATTCACCGGATTAAACAGCCCTACCGTGAACGTCTCATCATTCTCATCCAGCGCATCCTCATTGATTTGCACGTTGAACGTGGCAGATACATTGCCTGCATAAATCGTCACGGCACCACTCGGACCCAAGTAATCGCCCGGTGAATGGGCTGTACCGTCCGCAGATTGATAGAGTACAGAGATCGGTTTCGAACTCGCTGCGGATAGCGACACGGTGAACGTCATGACGCCGGCCGATTCATCGACGGATTCGTCGCTGATGGATAATGTCGGCGGGTCGTCGTTATCCTGGATGGTACCTGTACCTTGTCCGTCGCCGATCGTAGCTTTCACGGGATTACTCAGATTGATCGTAAAAACCTCATCATTTTCATCCAGAAGGTCATCGATGATCGGAATATTAATTGTCGTCGATGTGTTACCAGCGGCAATGACTGCCGTACCGCTTGCGCTGGTGTAGTCACCCGGGGCAACGGCCGTACCATTTGCAGTCTGATAATCCACGCTGACATTACTTGCGCTCGCTGCCGATAACGACACCGTGAATGTCATCGTGCCGACCGATTCATTTTCGGTTTCGTCATCGATGGATATCTGAGGCGGGGGCTGATATGTACCCTGAACCTGAACATCATCGAAAACGATACGCTCCCCTATCTCATCATTCAATACTCTGACAACGATGACAAGGTTACTCCCGTTAATTCCTGATACCGATGCAATTGCAAAAGTAAAATTACCATTCAAAAGACCGTTAGTAGGAAATACTATTTCGGGGCCGCCATCTAAACGATAATAAAATCCGATAAAATCTGAAGCCTCCAGATTTCCTTGTTCAGCGCCAGGTATCGTGATAGACACATTTACATAAGATGAAATATCGATAATTTGTGATGTCCATACCGCCTCGACGTCGAGATCACGCCCGACCATATTGAAACCATCGACTGCAAAAGATCCGCTTCCGGAATATGAGATCGTCCATCGCGGAGGTATACCACTCCCCTGAGTCGTGCCATTCGGATAATCAAATCGTTCTTGCCATATATTTGTTTGTGCGTTTAAGGTTGGAACGATGGTTATAATTACCAATACAACGATAGAATATAAGACAGTCCTTCTTTTCATTTTGAATCTCCTTTCTAAAATTATGGAAAAGAAGCAGGAGCAAGCATTAAAATAGAATCAATACAGCAGAGGGAAGTGGAGTCCGGATAGAGTGATAATAAGAGATGAAAACGTTTTATTCTGTATGTTAAGTCTCTATTTTAATTTATTACAAATTTATGAGCTGATCTGAGATAAATCGTACCAAAACTCATGATCTATATATCGAGAATTAAATCAAGATTCATGTCTAGAGATAAATTCTAAGATAATATTTTAATAGTATTAAGATGTTAAAATGGTAAGCAGGATAAAAGATCATATGTAGAGCCCCCACATGATTATACAACCTTTTACGAATTCATTGTGAATTTCTATTTCTGTGTAGATATAGTAGCTGGATTAAGAAAATTGGATAAATTGACTCAAGACGTGAAGTATAATATAATTCACTATATTCTCATGTAAATATACATACATCGTCAGCAAAATGCAAATAAAAATTCAAAAAAAATAATGTATCGAACTCTCTCAATCATCCAATATCCCTAAAGCCCCTAACGTTCTCACGCCGGCTTCGCCGTCGGGGACGAGGTCGTTGTCCCACTGGAATTCACGCACAGCAGATGCGGTCTGAGGGCCGTAAATGCCGTCGATAGAGCCGGGCAGGTAATCGCGATACTTCAATTCCTCCTGTATCTTTTTAATTTTCTCTCCGCGCATCATGGGATCGGTAACCCGGTATAGTTCCGTTTCGAACACGATCTCGACGAGTTTTTCTTCCTTATAATAATCGACACCAGGAATAAGGATGCCGGCATCCCAGCGCCTTTCGGTGAGGACATGCTGCACCACGCCGGTGTTCTTGCTCATCGCCTCGACTGTGCCTCCCTGCCCATCCGATATCACGATGTGGCCCGTATAAAGCGAGCCGGGTCGTCTGATGACGATGGCCCCCTTGATTCTCGCCGCATCGACGACGCTGATCAACTGGCCATCGAACTCGGCCTGATCGTACCAGAACCCGGTGTACGCATCGGCTAATATGGGATTCGTCTGCGGTTCGACACCGTACAGGACGCCAGTCGACTGATACACGCACCACGACGCAAATTCTGCGCAATCCCAGGGACCCGTCCAGTTGGGATTCGCCATGGGAGCCCTGGCGCCCCACACATACTGCTCGCCTAAATGCTGAAGCGCTAATGATACGATCTCATCACCTGTGCTCATAGTTCCTTCCTTTCTTTTTGGATATAATTGGTCGTGTAAAATTCTATTACAATGATTATGGGTTCGATGTCTAATTAGGTTATTACATCCTCAAATTGACTGATCAGACGTCTCATCCGGCGGTTATTATATTGAAATCGGATTGTGCGATGAAGCACAACTCGTCGTTTCCATCGAAAACAAAGTAATAGAAAATATCACCATTGGTTACAACCATTTGTTCGAACCGATCTGAGCCCTTTTCCTGCAGATGACTAAATAGCATAATGCTCTGATTCGAATGACTGATTTGAAATGGCTTATTTAGCTGGGTAAATTGTCGTAGACTCTTCTCTGTTTCAGCTTTTGTCCAACCTAATTGGACTCCCATGAATCCTGCATATCGTGTCGCTTTGAATCGATTTAATTTATGGATGGATAGATATCTGACACCTGCATCATGGTCCGTTTTATCGTCATACCGGTCGCCAAGGGCGACGAGTTTGATATTAAGGTCATCGAAGTACCAGAAATAAACTTGTCCGATCGAGCTGAACTCATCGCCTCCGATTTCCATCCTGTCAGGAGCACCCAGCGAATTCATAATATCCTGGATAGTCAGCGGAAATTGAAAATTGGCGAGACGATCACGTGACGATTGGTTCAATTTTGTTAAAATACCAGCATCATCTTGCGCTGCCGACTCGTATTTCCTGATTAATTCGAGATTAAATGAATCTTCTTCGGTTAAGAGTGCATTTACATTTTCATGCAGCGGTTTATACCAATCGAATTTTCGAAAATATCGGTCAAGTTCCTCATCCTTGAAAATGTACCCATGCCGGGCAAATATCGCATTACGTATCAGGCGCAGTTGTCGCTGACTCTTATCCTGCAACGAACGGTCATCGATTTTAGTCGTTACTGAAACATTTTCTACGACAATGGTTGGTGTTTCCTTCTCGCGTCGGGCTGGTGTCGTTTTCGTATGTCGATCCGTGTCGCCATCACAGGAACATACTATCAGGGTGAACAGCATCATAATTACAAAATTACTTTTCATAGTTAAATACCTTCGAAAATGATAAATGCAGAAAATGAAAAGGCCATTAAATTATGTGTTGGTATCTTTTTGACGATCATGATAATTAATTTAAAACTCTCAGTTACGAAGTACCAGTTATATCATATTATTTTTTAATCACATTGTCAAGCATAATTTTGGATTTAAACCATGACGACGCTGGTGAATTCCAGCGTTAACTTAATTCCATAAAAAAATAATTTGCATTAAATGATCATTTTTGTATATTATATGTCTTTTGATAAAAAGGACGGAATTGGATCATTAGTCAATTATGATGACAATGTATATGCTGTCATTGCAAACTCGTGGAGGTAGTGAAGTCGTTACGTGCCGCACAGAAGAACATTCACATTGGATGTCTTGGTGTTTCAAATTAAGCAATGCGTCGCTAATATTGATGAGATTGCTTCGGCAAAAAACGCCTCGCAATGACAGCGTATTCACACTATCGCTATTATGAAAGATGGATCCTGTTAGTGCGAGCACATCGGAATGTTGTGAAGTAAGCGTGTCTATGTAATGTTAAATACGGGTCCATGGCGCATAGAGAATGAGACCGCTTTATCAAAAAAAGCATCACGTAACGACAGCACGTTTACGGGCAATTACAATGATAATACTGATTTTGTAATTTAAGAGATTAAACAAAGGATCATACCAATGAAAAACGATAAATGGAGTACCGAGGACATAAGCGACCAGCAGGGTCGATTGGCGATTGTGACCGGAGCCAATAGCGGACTGGGTTATGAGATAGCCCAGACCCTGGCCAAAAAGAATGCTACCGTCATTTTAGCTGTACGCAATATGGATAGAGGGAAGAGAGCGGCTGAAAAAATCAAAAATCATTATTCGCAAGCAGATATTTCGGTGCTCGAACTCGATCTGGCAAATCTGGAATCGATTCGCGCATTCACCAAAGAGTTTCTGCGTGCAAATACGCGACTCGATATCCTGATCAACAATGCGGGCGTCATGATCCCACCCTATTCGAAGACAGCAGATGGATTTGAATTACAATTCGGCACCAATCATCTGGGACATTTTGCTTTAACCGGACTGTTGTTGAACATACTGCAAAAGACGCAGGCGAGTCGCGTCGTCAGTGTGAGCAGCATGGCACATCGGATGGGAGATATTGACTTCGACGATCTGAATTGGGAGAAACGTACATACCGCAGATGGAGAGCATATGGGGATAGCAAGATCGCCAATATCTATTTTACCAATGAACTGGACCGAAAACTGACAAAAAATGGCAATAATCCTCTCGCGGTTGCGGCTCACCCTGGTTATTCGGCCACTGATCTTCAGCGATACTCGAAGACGTTTACGTTTTTCAACCGATTTATTGCGCAAAGCAGTTATATGGGCGCGTTACCCATATTATACGCGGCTCTTGCTGAGGATGTAAAAGGCGGCGATTTCTATGGCCCGTATGGATTTATGGAGATATCAGGATATCCTGCAAAGACGCAACCCAGTAAACTCGCTCAGAATGAGGAAATCGCCAGGAGGTTATGGGAAAAATCGGAAGAGTTAACGGGCGTGTATTTCAGCTAAGAAAAGCATGATATATTGTGCATCTACGTGCGACGCTCCGGGAAAGTTTAATCGCCGATGCATCGTGTACCACCCGCCCCCCTCCCCAAACGACTGAAGTCGTTACTACGGCCCCAGGCAACACACCCGATAAGATTTATCTCCGATTCATCGCACACTCTACTCCCCCAAAAGAATGCTGCGTGGCAAAAGAATCTATCGTAACAACCTTTTCTCCAGGAGTTCGGACAAATTACGCTGGCTATGTAAAATAGAGTGGATATAAACGGCGGATTCTTTAATTTCATAGATGATGCGGTAAGGATTCGAAATGAGTTGTCTGTACTCCAGTACACCAATTCGTTCGAGTTCGGGTAGAACATGACCTCTAAGCGGAAATGTTAATAGACTTTTGCATGCCTCCTCAATTTTCATGAGAACCTTCTCGGCTTTTTCTGAGGAGTCGTATGTGGCTATATAACGATAAAGTTCATATAGATCTTCTTCAGCATCTTTGACAATGTATACGTTATATGTCATGTTTATTTTTCTTCAGTAACTCGTTTGCGAATATCTTCAAACGCATTTTCCAGTGACTTTACGTTTCCTTCGTTCAAATTCTTCTTACTCAAGGCCAATATCTTGAGCATGGCCAGACTCTCCTGGGTATCTTCATAAACTTTAATATCCTGCACCACGACTTTGGCTTCACCATTTTGAGTTATAATCAGCGTCTTTTGGTTGTCGCAAACGTCTCGAATTATTTTAGATGCATGCACTTTCAGATAACTTATTGGTTTTATTTCTTTGTATGACACCATCTGTCGACTCCATCATGACATTATTTTTATTTCGACTATAATATAGTCTTTTTTTAGGTCGTTTGCAAGGATTTTTTTGGGCATATTTATGCTACAGATGACTGGTACGTTCATTTACTTTATTATTTACATTAACGTCCTCTAGGCTTCTGGGCGGGGCTGTGCGATGCACCTCACAAGGTGCGTCGCACGTGGTGGATTACGATGCGACAGACCACCCGCCCCCCTCCCCAAACGACTGAAGTCGTTACTACGGCCCCACGTGCGATGCACTCTGAAAGTGCATCGCACGCCCCCCACCCAAATTAATCTTTTTACGAAACAGGTTCCATCCCGGCTAATATTTTTTTCGATTGGCTATTTATCGGGAGCTGTTCTTTCTTCCACACCTGTTCCTGAACCAATCAAAATCGACAAATCCGCCGGTTTCTTTGGTTGTATAATTAAACAGGCAAAATTTGTTTCCGGTAAATATCTTAAGATTGAATTCCATATTAAGCACATTCCCAATTCCGGCATAAGATTCATTGTCCATGCTATAGGAGAAAAAAGCAGTTCCTGTGCCAGGTACCGCCTCTCCGCCGAAATAGAGAGCTGCGCCGGAGCCATAGATCGCATTCGCGCGTAAGTAGACAGTGGATTCTTCAACTAACATGGAATCGATAGTTACACCGTTGTTTACCATGATCAAATAATTCTGACCGTTGTCTCTTTTAATCCCGATATAAGCGTAAGGATCCTGAAACACTGCTAACCCTGCGATATCGCCCTCTTTCATATTACCGAAATCCATTTTAGTAGTAGCCATGGAAACCAGGGTATCAGAATAGTAAGCGAACATCCGCTGAGTAAGCGTATTGCGGGCTTTGGGAAGGCTATCGACGACCGAGGCCGTCCTGAGTCTTAAATATCCGGGATTTTCAGTCAGCGACCACTGGGTTGAATCAGGATTGTGGTTCCATCCCCATTGCATACCCAATGTAGTGATAGCCGTCCCGTCTTCGGGATTGAACTCATCCGACGTCGGTAATACGTGTATCGGGTGTACTTTACCCACATCGGGTTTTCTGTAATGTACGACGGCTTTTCCATCGACGCCCACCATGGGCCATCCATCGACCCAGGTAACCGGCTGCAACGACGGGAAGCGTCCGAAGGGACCGCTGTCGACGAAGAGCATTGTCCACCACTCTCCGGTTTGTGTTTGAATAAGAGCGCCCTGATGAATTCCAAAATTCGGACCATGTGTTTTTTCACTCATTACCACTTTTTGTTCATACGGTCCGTAGATATTTTTAGATCGCAGAGCCACCTGTATCCCGTCTAAACCACCGTAAGTACAATACAAATAGTAATAGTCGTTAATTTTATAGACATGCGCACCTTCAAGGCCTCTCCGGATGTCGCCTGTAAAGATCAGGGAATCGCTACTTATCGCGGTAAAATTTTCATCCAGTTCTGTGAGGCGGATTTCATTGTATCCGTGGGCGACATAGATCCTTCCATCATCGTCGAAGAACAGACCAGGATCATAGAATCCTTTGGGTAATTTCCTAATTTGCCATGGTCCTTCAGGTTTCTCTGCCGTGCAGAGAAATCCGCCTTCATCGAGTGTGATGAAGAGCAAGTAAAATTTACCCTTATTAAACTTTAAGCTCGTGGCCCATTGACCGTGTCCGTACCTGTTGCATCCTTCGAGATCGTAGCATTTATGAAAATCGAATCGCGGGACGGCATTGCTGCAGTACTCCCAGTTGACAAGGTCATACGATTTCAGTATTGTGACACCGGGGAAGATGAACATCGTCGTCGAGACGAAATAATAAACAGAATCGATCCGGATTACGTCCGGATCCGGGAAATCCGCCGCTATCACGGGATTAGTGTAGGTCCCGTCCCCGTTATCGCTTTGCATCTTTTGCCCAAAGACGTTTACGAGAAACAACATAGATAGCAGAGAAGAACAAATAATATGTCTTAACTTAATTTTCATGATTAAAAATCCTCTTAGAAATTACCTTTATAGATTTATTAAATCAGAGCTTTTCAACAGCAGCAGCTTCTTTTGTGTGTCGATATGACTCATATAAATCATTTCAACCGTATCAGTTCGAATCAGTCAACAGATGGTCAGTAGCGAGTGCAATGAACAAATAGGTGCAAGCCCCGCCGATAATGTACTCACGCTCCTGCCAGAGATATGGCCATACTTTATCTTCCGGGAAATCGGGACGCACCAGATTGACGGCGCTCCAGAATGTTCCTCCCGGGATATAGCTCCAGTCGGCGCGATTCGTGCCATACGCGATAACCGGCGAGTTTGCCCCGACGCCGGAGACCAGGCTGTTTGTGGTGCTACCCGGGCGGCAGCCTAGCAAGTAATTAACGACAGCGTACAAATGATCCGGAGTAAAGATATCGGGCCACGCCTTGCAGAGGTAATATTGGTTAAACCCGATGTATTCCGGGGTTCGTAATGGACATCCGAACGGCGTCTCGCTCATCATCTTTTCCAATTCCGGTTGATATGCTTTTGCAGCGTCCCTCACTGCTTGTTTAAAATCGTCACAGTCTAGCAGCGGTAGCACACGGCCGACCGAGGGACCAGTAAAACGAAAATTCTTGGTAATATCATCTTTCATATTGCACAATTCTTGTTTATAAACATCCGCATTCGTTGCGATAATCAATTCGCACAGGGTGTTCACCTTTGCACCTGCGCTCCTGTTCAGATCGCCCATATCTTTGTCCTTATTGGCTTGCCACAATTGCTCAGCAGTGCGCAGACATTCTTCAGCCAGAGAATCGTTGTAACCTCTCAATACGCGTGCGGCGACAGCCAGGCTGGTGGCTCCGATAAGCTGAAAACTGGCGCGCTCATCCGTAAACACCAGGCGATCGTCCAGTTCAGGAATATAAGCCTCTATTTCATGGAGATTCATCTCCGGGTCGAACACCCGGGAATAGCGGTTGGCGACTTTTTTATACCACATTTCATCGAGATAAGCTGCTTTGGCCTTTTCTTCTTCGTTGCTAAACACCTTGCCGTCTGTCATGGTCGAGCCATCGCCCAGCATCACATATTGTCGCAACGAGGGGCAGATAATGCCGCGGTACAGACGGCCAAATTGACGATAGCCTGCAAGAATGGTCAGCACGCCATGTTCCACCTGTTGCAGCAGATCGGGCTTACCATCGGGTTGATGCAGTTCCACATGATGATTCTGCTGATCGACAAAGGTGTTATCCCATGTGATCCCAAACTCTTCGTATGCGAGTCCCAGCATGATCACGGCTTGCGCCTGCGATTCCACGCGCAGATCATAATCACCCGCATCATGCCAGCCACCGATATTCAGACCCGGGACATGCTCCAGCGGTTTGAACGACGTTAGTGTCGACGTCATTCCTTCATTATTATAGCCATCAAAATGTTTGATATTAAGGGGCATCATCAGTGCATCGTCCATGTGACAGCAGCCATGCCAGACGCGATATTTTTGATTGACGCGCATGTGGCACATCTGCATGGGTAAAAAATAATCCAGTGTAGGCTGCCACACATGCTGTTTGTAGACGTCGGGATCAATCTGGAATGAGTTGCTGGTAAATTTTCCATAGTTTACCAGGTAAACACCGGGCTCTTCGACAGCAGAAAAATCAAACAGGGCGTATTGATAGCGCAGGTATCGCCCCCAGAGTTCAGGTTTACGTTGCATGACCGTCTGAAGTTCTCCTGACGGGTACACCTTATAAAGTGTTGCCATCTGAATGTCCGTCTCCCGTTTGTCCAATTCGATATAGGCGATCTTTTTTTGAGTGGGGTGATACCCCACCTGTGAGAGATGCACGACCGGTTCATATTTGAAATCGGGAATCACATGGGGTGAAATTTTCCAGCGGATTGCGTTTTGGGTGGCACCGCTGGGGACGAGTGATCGAACGACGAACCAGCCGTTGTTATGCTTCAGACTGCCATCCAGCAACGTGAGTCTGCTGCCGTAACTTTCGATTTTCATGCGGAACAGATCACATTCCGGCGCTACAATCAACGTCTGGCCTTCGGCTAATGGCGAAGCTTCGGCCTCACCGTCCTGATTAAGATACGCCTCACCCTCTGCCTGTCGAGGAAAGATACCGGACTTTCCATCCATATAATAGTGTTTCCCGTACAAGTTGCCAGGGAAGAGTTCCAGATTGAACCCGATCCGACCGACCCAATCTTCAGGGATCGGTTCGCCAAAGTCGATGGTGACGATAACCGACTGGCCTTCAGCTTTTACGCGCATGGTGTAGTTGATGTGCAGGTCGGGATAGATGATCGGATTAAATCCTTTGCGATTCAGGGCCTCATCCGGAAAACTGCATGGGATGCTAATTTCGTTATTTTCCCTGTCTACTTTACGGCTTTCGAGCGCCAGAGTCTGAGGACTGACGCCCCGCTTCTGCACTCCTGTTCCTAATTTCGCCGTAGGCTGCCATTGCCCGGGTGTCGGATTCAGGCGAATTTCGCCGTTTGTGGCGACGCGATTCTCATGCTGAATGATCTCTAATCCTCCCTGATGGCCTTCAGAAAATGTATTATGATAGACAAGTACGTTAAGCCCCGGCATCTCAAAATAGTCCTGTTCGTTAAGTTGTAGACCTGTTTCATCTGCGGCATACAGGCGAACAACCGAACCCATCAATGTAATGAGCATAATTACAAAGCGCCAAATTTTGTAGTACCTGGTACGATCTCTTTCCATATCGATCCCTCACTTTTTATTATTATCATCGTAGTAACGACCGTAGTAACGACTTTAGTCGTTCATGGTAGTGACGACTTTAGTCGTTCCGGGATGGCAGGGGGTATGACATCAACTTCTTGCCAAACCTCTCCTCCCCCCTAACGACTAAAGTCGTTACTACCTTTCTTAGTGACGACTTTAGTAGCAGTGGTAGTAACGACTTCAGTCGTTCCGGGGTGGCGGGGGGAGCAACATCAACCTCTTGCCAAACCTCTCCTCCCCCCTAACGACTAAAGTCGTTACTACAATGAACGATTAAAATCGTCACTACCCTCCCAAACGACTAAATTCATTACTGCAATATAACATCACATTTCATCCCAACCAATCCCAAAATTATCTCGCGGAGTATATTTTTTCCATTTTTCTAAAACCCATTCTCTACCAAGATCTTGTAAATACAAATTTAGACTCGACCACATCCAGTCGGCAGCCCTCTTGCAGTAATGATGTTTCACAGGATTAAAATGGATATAATTAAGGGCAGCATAGTATTGACTCTCCGTTCGTAAATAACGATCACTAAATTTATACCATATTTTTCTTTTACCCTGTAATCCATCTTCTTTATTCCAATCATGAGATGTTGATCCATGCAATAACTTTATTTTTTTTGATAAGATGTTCAAATCCGTTAATTTTAAAAGGCAATGGTAATGATTAGGTAAGATAATCCAACCAAGGATTTCGATATCTTCTGAACACAATGTCTTTAAAAATGTAACTTCAAATTCTGTCCTTCTTTTGGATGAATTCATAATTGGCTGATGTTCATAATTTGCAGCAGTGATTAAATAATACCCAAATCCCCGATAAGGATGAGGGGGAGCATGAAGAGGATAGCCACGAGCTTCTCGATAGTCGATTATCTCCTTCCGTTCAGCTTCTGACATTTTTCGGTATTCGTACATTGGGTGATCCGTAATTTGTTTTTCCAAAGCAGTGACACGTTAGTCGTTAATGGTAGTAACGACTTCAGTCGTTCCGGGGTGGTGGGAGGAGTGACATCAACCTCTTGCCAGACCTCTCCTCCCCATAAACGATTAAAATCGTCACTACCCCCACCCCCGAACGATTAAAATCGTTACTACCCTCCTCCCCCCATAACGACTAAAGTCGTTACTACGTCTCGCATATCAATACCCAAACACCCGGGGGAGGACGAGGGTGATCCAGGGGATGTAGGTGATAAGCATCAAAACCGCCACCATCGCTGCGTAAAAGGGGACCAGCGCTCGCGATACACCGGCGATGTTGGTGTTCCCTATGCCGCACCCGAGGAAAAGAACAGAACCTACAGGCGGGGTGCAGAGGCCGATGCACAAATTCATCACCATCATGATGCCGAAATGCAGCGGTGTCATACCGAGCTGCATGACGACCGGGAGGAAAATAGGCGTAAAAATGAGTACTGCAGGCGTCATATCCATGAACGTCCCGACGATTAATAGGATAATATTGATGATCAGCAGGATCACTATTTTGCTGCTGGTCAAAGCGATTAGGTAAGCGGTTATGTTCTGAGGAATATTCTCATACGACAGCATCCAGGACATAGCCGAGGACGTCCCGATGAGCAGCATGACGATCGCATTGGTCTCCACGGTCTTCAGGAGTATCTGCGGCAGCTCTTTGATTTTCACCTCACGGTAGATGAACACCGACAGGATCAATGAATAAATCACAGCGACGGCACTGGCCTCGGTTGCGGTAAAATAACCAGCAATGATGCCTCCGATAACGACAACGATCAGTAGTAAACTGGGGATTGCATCCAGAAATCGTTTGATCCCATCCCAGAATTTGACTCTTTCCCCGACCGGATACTTTTTAATCGATGAGATTATCGCGGCCACGACAATCAAGCCCAATCCCATTAAAATTCCCGGCAAATATCCGGCAATAAACAGTGCTGCGATCGAGACTCCCCCGCTCGCCAGCGAATAGACGATCAACACGTTCGATGGCGGAATCAAGAGTCCGGTCGTCGAACCACTGACTGTCACCGCCGTATTAAAATTTTTATCATACCCTTCTTTGTTCATGATCGGGACCATGAATCCGCCGATAGCGGACGTCGCTGCGGCGGCCGAGCCGGAGATCGCGCCGAAAAACATACAGGCCATGATATTCACATAGGCTAATCCGCCCGGCAGCATTCCTACAATGGACTTTGCAAAATCGATCAGGCGCCGTGCGATGCCTCCTTTCCCCATCAATTGTCCGGAAAGGATGAAAAAAGGTATAGCCAACAACACAAAGCTATTTATCCCCGAGGCCATGCGCTGAGCCACGGTGGCCACGGCCGGCATAGGGGCGATGGTAAAGAGCATCGTTAAGATCGTCGCGATACCGATGCCGAAGGCGATAGGCACATTGATCGCCAACAGGATTACAAAACTTACGACTAATACTATAACTGACAATTCCATAGGATCAACTCCATTTTTTTCATACACGATACAACTCTGCAATGAAAAGCAAACACCATTAGCTTCCCGTATCTGATAACCGATTGAAACCGATTATTCCACAACAACGATCTTATGCTCAGCCGTGTCTTCAGGTTTGCTTCGCAATGTTTCCACAATAAAATAGATTGCGTAATAGATAATAAATGCCCCGGCAATAGGGATAACGAGATAGATATAACCCATTTCGATTCCCAGGGCGGGCGAAATTTGTTTGAGAGTAAAAATCATATTGACCAAATTCGATCCGCCTATGATCATCACAAATAACGCAAATAACAGCACAATCGAATTGACCAGGATCTCAACGATTTGTTTCTTGCGTCCCACCAATTTGTACGTCAGTACATCGATGCCCAGATGCGCCCGTGAATAATATGCGTAGCTGGCACCTAGCAGACCGATCCAGATCAGCAGGAAACCGGCCAGCTCCTCGGTAAAAGAACTTGGCCTATTCATGATGAAGCGTGTAAACACCTGCCAGGTCACGTCCAGCACCATGGCAGCCATTAAAATCATCAAGACGATGCCAAGGAATTTGCTGATTCTAGTGGTAAATTTTCGCATGAGATTTCCTTTATTATTGAATGGTTTGAATTTCCTGAATTAAATCATAAATGGGGGTACCCTTGTACGAGTCATGCACTTGCTGAACAGCATCCTGGAACGGCTGCTTGTCCGGTCTCAGGATTTGCACCCCGGCTTCCTCAACTGCACTCAGCGATTCATCGGTAGATTCCTTCCATAGTTTCTTCTGATATTCGACCGATTCATCGACTGCCTCTTGCAGCCACTGTTGTTCGATGGGCGATAATCTATCCCACACCTTCGTGCTCATGATCAAAATATCAGGAATGGAGGTGTGTTCATCCAGGCTGTAGTATTTACAGACTTCGTAATGGCGGGAGAGGTAGAAACTCGGCGGATTATTCTCGGCGCCATCTACCACGCCCTGCTGCAGCGCCGTATACAATTCGCCCCATGGAATTGGGGTCGCCGAACCGCCCAACGCTTTCACCATTTCAAATGAAGTCAGACTTTTCATCACTCTGATTTTTAGTCCGTTGAGATCGGATGGAGTATTTATCGGGACATCCTTGGTGTAGAAACTGCGACTGCCGGCGTCGTAATAGCACATTCCCCGGAGGAAGTATTTTTCTCCGGCCAGTAATAAATTTTTACCGATTTCGCTATTCAATACGTTCCAGCGATGCTGGTCATCTCGAAAGACATAGGGTATGCCGAAAATTTGAATCTCAGGGACGAATGCCTCCAACGGAGCCGTGGATACCTTGGTCATACCCAGACTTCCGATTTGAAGCAATTCGATCAGATCACGCTCCTGGCCCAGTTGTCCGCTGGAATAAATATCCACGCGCATCTTTCCGCCCGACTTCTCCTTGACTCGCTCAGCCATATAGACCATGGCTTTGTGTACGGAATGACTCGGATCGAGTGCATGAGCTAGTTTGATGACAGTCACTTTGCTCTCGGATTGACAATAAAGAAGAGTTAACGCTATGATTGCTAATAACAGTACTTTTTTCATTAATGATTCTCCATTTGTGGATTATATCTAATAATTTTTCTTAAAGTGCCCATTATGGCTTCTTTCAATTTCATCATCTTACCTGTCATTGCGAGCTCAGCCAGATCGCAATGGGATCGCCATAACAGCGTTTCGCGTGCCAGTGACATCATCTCACCTGTCATCGCGAGCGATTCCGCTTTTAGGAATCGCAAAGCAATCCCCCTCGACCAGCGCCGAGGTTGACCCTGTCGCATCAGTACAGGAGCACGATTGTCCCGCTCAGCTAGATCGCAATGATAATGAGATCGACACCATACACAGGTACACCCAATCGTTACGGCATCGGCAGCGGTGCAGTCCTCGACGGCATATCAGGGTAATCCGGATATTTCAAATCATGAACGAGCTCGTCGATACGTACTGGCTGTCCCGTCACAAAACATCGGTTAGCTGCAATGCCGGTAAGGATCGAATAGGCACCAGCACGATAATCCGCAGCCCTCATATAGTTATCATGCAATTTTTCTGGTAAAAACAGATCATCGAGCAGCACCTTGTCGCCTCCTCCATGACCACCCTTTCCTGACCATGGCTCATAATCGACTGCCGATCCGCGGAGAGGGATTACTCGGGTAAACGTTCCTCCATCCTTAATTCCACCCTGTATCGTGTCGGTCCCACTGATATAAATTTTTTCCTCGATGCGATGCTCGAGTCGCCCTTTAGTCCCATTGAAAACGATATAATATCCCTCCCAGGAGTTGAATGCATTGACGGAATAGCATAGGGTCACGTTATTATCGTAAGTAACGAGAACGTTCATCGTATCTTCGATATCGATATCGGGCCGAAAGACACAACGATCTCGATAGTAGCCATCATACTGTTCGTTATCGAGATATAGTGCTTTCAAACTCTCATCGTCGGCCAGGCTGAGTACAAATCCGCACTTGTCTTTTTCGGGACAGGTATGACAGCGTTCGTGATGACTGTTCAGTCCTAATCGTTTAGCCATCTCGGGCGTATAGAATTCGCGTTTACCCGTGGCAAAAACCGATACCGGGATAGCAGATAGCCACCAATTCACCAGATCGAAATGGTGTGTGGCCTTGTGCACCATGAGTCCGCCGGAGAGTTTTTTCTGACTGTGCCAGCGACGAAAGTAATCGGCGCCATGAAATGTGTTGAGCATCCAGTGAAAATCGACGGACAGGACATCGCCGATAATGCCGGTCATCAATAGATCTTTCACCTGCGTCCTTGGTGGCGAATAACGATAATTGAACGTCACAGTGCATTTTTTACCCGTACTCTGCTGTGCATCGATGATTGCCTGACACTTCTCGGAGTCGACCGTCATCGGTTTCTCTGTGATGACATCACAACCGAGCTTCATGGCACGGACGATGTACTGATGGTGATATCCATCCACGGTAGTGACGACGATGCGATCGGGTTTGGTTTGAGCGATCATGCCATCAAAATCGTTGGCATCGAAGATAGGAACGATTTTACCCGTATTTTTCAGTGATCGCTGTTGTGCCAGTTTCAGTCGTCCCAAATTGACATCACAGAGTCCGACCAGCTCACAATGGTCCTTATATTCTATTTGCACTGCATCCTGATACATGCGGGAACGTGAACCCATACCGACGATGGCGATACGCTGTTTTTCGGTTGATGCGTGCGATTTTTTAAATAGAGGACTTCCTGAGAGGAGCATGGCGGTACCGGCGAAGGCTGATGTTTTGATAAACGTGCGGCGAGAAATGGAACCGGGAAGATCTTTATTGTTTGGATTCATGGGTTTATTCCTCTATTTTTTGTTGATATGTTTTGTGGACTTAATTATCTAATAATAAATGCTTTAACCACAGAGA
>JAFGOE010000122.1 GCA_016926625.1 Candidatus Zhuqueibacterota bacterium | reverse complement strand
GGCTATACGGCCTGGAAATCGATGGGTAGTCCGATCGTACCGTCATCAGAACAACTTGCTTCGCTTAAAAATCAGGATGATTTACAGCTATTTGAGCCGATCAGGCAAGTATCCATACAGAACGGATCTTATTCGAAGACCGTTTCCCTGCAGAATAATAGCGTCGCCTTGCTGTTGTTAACGGCGGATAATCCCGGGATCGTGGACAAGACACCGCCTGATCCGCCGACCGGTCTGGAAGTTGTTGAGTAACCATGTATTAGATGCATTTCGCAATCGCTGCTTATGCTGATACCGTAAAAAAAAGCTATGAACGGTTCTATTTAGCATCAGTCAGCATAAAGAAGCGGCTTAAGCTGTGCGGACAACTGCATCGTAGAATTTCTGTGACGAAAATAAGGTAGGTTTTATGTCATCTCTGAAACGATTAGCGGAAAATACAGGCGCCATGATGATTGCCAGAGGCTTGCAGCCATTTCTTAACTTCATCCTCGTGGTTTTCATCAGCCGCTGGATCGGTGTCGACGGACTCGGAGAGTACACAACCATATTTTCGTTAATTTTCGTATTTCAACTCATCTGTGCATTCGGATTGCGTATGCTTCTCACCAGGGAAGTCGCTAAGTATCCGGAGCAAACGAATCGATATCTCTCGAATAGCCTTGTCCTTGCACTGGCCATCTCGTGTCTGAGTATACTGGTGATGGTATTGGTTGTGTATGTATTGAGGTATGATGCGAGCATTACCTTAAATGCGTCGATATTGAGCCTGTCATTAATCCCGACCGCATTGGATGAGATTTTTATCGGCATACTGGCTGGCCATGAGAGATTAAAGGTGGTCGGATTGGCGACGATCATCGAAGAGGCGATAAAAGTCTCGCTATGTGTGCTGTTTCTCTATCTGGGCCATGGGATATTGACGGTAGTGATCATTTATGTGATCTTGCGTTTCTTTTCATCCGCCTTATTATACTATTTTATACGCCGGTTCGTCATGGTCATGCACTTTGAATTCGACTTAACGTTTGCGATCAATTTGTTGCGGCAGACCAAAATCTTCGCCTACTCGTCGGTGTTGTTCGCACTGTATTTACAGATCGATGTGATCATCCTGTCCAAGTTTGGCACGATCGAAGATGTGGGTATTTACGGTGCCTCGATGCGTATATTACGTTTTCTGATCATGATGGTGCAAAGTTTTTTCATCGCTTTTTATCCCATTTTATCGAAATTATACAAAGAAGATAAATTAAAATTTGATAAAGCCTGCTATAGCTCCGGAAAATATTTTTTAATCCTGACGATCCCGTTGGCGATTTTAACCAGCTTGATCTTCGATAAGGTGGTGGTTTTGTTTTTTGGGGCGGATTTTAGACCTTCGATACTGGTGCTGCAGATCATCATATGGTCGATCATCCCCTTTGCGATCTCGAAACTACTCTCGTTCGCATTATTGGCAAGCGACAATCAGAAGGCCGATCTGTGGGTCAATTTGATCAGTACGATCATAAAAGGCGTACTGCTCATCGTCTTCGTTTATTTCTGGGGATATATCGGGATATCATTCGGTACGTTATGGGCCATGTTTGCCATGGTGCTGGTTCAACTCTTCATGAGCAAATCGATTTTACCCATGACATCGAATCAAATTTACATGTTGTTTACTAAGATTATCATCGCCAATGCGCTGATGCTTGCTTCTATTCTGTTGCTGAGGGATATCAATATATTTCTTGCGTTTATCGTATCCGTGGGTGTTTATCTGTTTTCTCTGTACAAATTGAATGTGTTTTCAGGACGCGACAAGTATTTTGTGCAATTATTGATCAAAAGAAAAGCAGATCAGGTGATGACATCCAATTCATAGTTTCGTTTATGCCGGGGAACAACACCAGCGGCGTGATACTGTAACGTGAGAACACCTCAATTCGGGGGCTAATATAATCAGAAAGGTTATGTGTTTCGTGTGAAAGTAAAAATTAAGAATAAGAAGATGAGATGCTTGTTCTGCATATCAGTGCTGATTCTATTGGCCCTGTTTGGCTGGTTTAACAGGTATCGCATCATATCGTATGCACAGCGTAATACGATAACGGCTAAAATTGTGGGACGATTGATCCCGAGAGCCAGTACAGGACGATCGAACTCATTTATCAGATCGAAATATGAAAAAAAGATCGGCTCTGAATTAGAGTTAGCCATCGATATGTCTCAGCGATGGGGGAAAGTGGAAAAATTCTGGAGTGGCATTGGTATGGACTCTTTCAACGAAGGGATCCTTGCTCCCATTAATAAGGTGTGCATCGATTCGCTCGTGGGGCTCAATCTGAATTCAGCGGGATCGTTTCGCTATGTCAGGACGTGCGGTATATACGCCGACCGCAAGACGGCGACCAAGGAGGATATCGGGGCACACGTCTTTAACCGGGACCCGGCGGGAAGGGTGACGTATTATTGGAGGATAGTAGATGCAGTTTGCGATGAATTAGTAAGCAAAAACCTCAAACCGATTATTGCATTAACGTACATGCCGGATCAATTGGCTTCGATCGAAAATCACAGGAACCCCTGGAATCTGGCTAATATATCTCCGCCTCAAGATTATGAAGAATGGAGAGACCTGGTCTATGAAACTGTGCGACATTTACGATTACGATATGGTACGGCTGAGATCAGTCAGTGGTATTTCGAGGTATGGAACGAGCCCGATTACCCGGAATTATTTTGGATCAAACATCCGGATGCAAAATACAAGCAGCGTGGTCACAATACGGAGTACTTTAAATTATATGATTACGCTGTAGCAGGCGCACTGGCAGCAGAGGAGAACATAAAGATCGGGGGACCGGTCATCGCCGGCGACATGGAACTGTTCATCAAACCGTTCATACACCACTGTGAGAACGGAGAAAACTATGCAACCGGAGAGCGGGGGACCAGACTGGACTTCATCTCTCGACACCATTACGGCGAGGTGAATGAGCGAATACTGCCGCGATATTATGATTTCATCGACATGATCAACAGGGAATCACAGTCCAATGGCCGGCAGTATGAAATTATCATCTCGGAATGCGGTCCGTCAACGCTGCCCCAGGAGTGGTTGAACACAAGATACGTGGCAGCCTGGATCATCAAGAGTGTGGATGGATTTTATTACCTGAATGATCAATATGGAAACCACTACTTACCCGATATCACCTGTTTTTGGACAAAACCGGTCCCGTTTAATTTCAACAATCATTTCGGGTTGATGGTCGCCCTGGGTGATAAATGGCATCCGAATCCCAATACGATCGTAAAGCGACCAGCTTTCAACGCGTTCGACATGTTGTCATTTCTGCATGGAGACCGACTGAAAATTACCGGCACAGAATATGGGGATCTGGTGCATGGGCTGGCGGCTATCGATGAAGAGGGAGATGTAACGATCATTATCTATCATCTGAACGAATGGGATAAGATGAACAACGATCGCCGAATTTTCGATATCCACATCAATCTTTCGAACCTGTCATCCGGCGCATACAGAATTGCAGAATATCAGGTCAATGAGAATAATAGTAACGGATATCAGCAATGGCGCAGCTCAGGATCATCTATTGATTTAAGAGGGTCTGAATTGACTAAATTGAAGCAAGCCAGTGGTCTGAATGCAATCAACATCATCGAACATGCGGAGACGAATGCGGGAGAGATGAGACTAAACACCAATTTGCAGAACAATAGCGTCGTTATGTTACGATTGGAAAGTTTATAACTAATCAACTGGGGGCAACAGACTAGCAACAAGGAAGATGGAACATGGGTGATAAACGAATAAAATTGATGCAGGTAGTCAACGGATTACGAGTCGGAGGCGCTGAATTAAAACTGCTGGAGTTAATCAACGAGTTAGATCGGGAAAAATTTGATATATCTATATGTTCATTGGAGGATATAGGTACTCTTAAAGATGATTTTCGTAACACAGGATATCCGCTTTATATTTTACCCAGAACGATAAAATTTGATTTCAGCCTGATCAGTAAGCTGAGTCGATTGATGCGTCAGCAGAAAGTTGATCTGGTGATGACCACGCTCTTCTATGCTGATGTCATCGGATCGCTGGCGGCCCGGATGGCCCACGTACCGGTGTGTGTTTCATGGGAGACGCGATCGCATCCCAAGGGTAGCGGCGTCGGGCAACCGAGACATATCTATTCCTATCGCACGGCGATGAAATATGTGAAAAAGATCGTATCGGTTTCCGATGCGGTGAAAAAATTTTTAATCGAAGAGCGCAACATCCCGGAGTCGAAAATTACGACCATCAGGTATGGTATCGATATCGACAAATATCGAAAAACCGATGGATCAAAGAAGAGAAGCGAGCTTGGATACGAAAATGATACTTTTCTGATCGGTGTGGTCGCCAGATTATCATCACAGAAGGGACATACGTATTTACTCGATGCTATCCCGGACATTATTCGTGATTTTCCAAAGGCAAGATTTATTTTCATCGGGGATGGCCCCCTGCGGCAGGAGTTGGAGGAAAAGAGTAGACATTTGGAGCTCGATGAGGTAGTTACTTTCCTCGGTTCCAGGACGGATGTTCCGGAGTTGTTGAATTCACTGGACATGTTTGTACTTCCGTCATTGTACGAGGGTCTGCCCAATGTCGTGCTGGAGGCGATGGCATCTCAGAAGGCGATCGTGGCCACGGCCGTGGATGGCACTCCGGAGGCGATTATTCACGAACAGAGCGGACTCCTGGTTCAACCGAGAGAACCTGAGCAGTTAGCCTTGGCGATAAAGCGAATTATGGGTGATCGTGATCTGAAAAATCGTCTTGAGTTGGGCGCCAGATCACGCGCGGAAAAGGAATTCTCTCTAAAAGGGCAGGTTAAAAAGTTTGAAAATTTATACGAGGAATTGATGAATGGTGGAACGAACGGATCGTTTCGTTTTTAACTTATATCCGGAATAGATGGATTGGCGGCATGAAGCATGAGGTAATCCAACGAGGAGTAAAAGATGAGCTATAAATTATATTCGTTTAAAAATGTAGATGAACAGAATAATGATCAATGGGCGACGCGCAGTGTGGAGGGTGAGATCAAGAGTTGTGAGACGAGGACACTGGTGGAAATTTTTGATAAATTCATGAACGGATCGAAATGGAAGATCTTGGAGGCTGGCTGCGGATTAGGAGGTTGGGTTCATTTCCTGAAAGAACGTGGCCATGATGCGATCGGATTAGAATATGAAAAAAGCGTGGTCGATCGTGTCAAGCAATATGATCCTGAATTCCCGATCGTTCAGGGAGACATCACGGATTTAAAATACGATGATAATACGTTCGACGCTTATATTTCTCTGGGTGTAGTAGAACATTTTGAAGAGGGTCCCCACCGGCCTCTTTTGGAAGCACACCGAGTGCTAAAGCCAGGCGCATTGGCTTTTGTGACCGTACCTTATCTGAGCCTCTTTCGTCGATTGTTCGCTCATCCGCTGCGCAGCTTTTATTTTATGCTGCGAACACTGCGCGGTAAAAAGAAATATTACTGGGAATATCGTTATACAAAGAAAGAATTACGCAATTTCCTGGAGCAGACAGGCTTTGAAATTATTTACACCGATATCGACGATTACAAGCGAGATGATAAAGATCATCACATTGGGTTGTATGCGGACTTTTTCTTCCTGCGAAAACGTGGCGGTGAGATCTGGGAATTGAATGCCGCAGGTAAATTTATTCTCAGAATCGGTAGGTTTTTCTCACCATGGCTGTTTTGCTCGGGACAGCATATGGTCGCTCGCAACGTAAAGTAATCGCCCCGGGTGATGACAGGGTCGGCTCCATTAGCATGTGGTGTCGTTTTTTAATTCTTTACGCCTTGTCTTTACTCCAGATACACGGTCGATGAGGAAATGTGTCGACGTCCCTGTGCTGAACTTAAATGTGAGTTATATACAAGCTCATGACACGATGAGCTTGATGGTTTTTAATAAGCCCAAAAGACTGGATGCGAACCAGTCATACATGATCGTTCACTGCCTGCGTTCTGTGTTGCCTGCCTCAAATAGAACTCTCGCCGGATTATTACAATTTCTTAAGATTTTATCAGGGATAGTGTATCTTTGGCATGATTTGTGATATGAAAGAAAAGGGTGATTGTTAATTATCCATTTCATAAGGAAGAAACATTGAATTTATCCGATGTTTTCGATGTAAAATAAGGGGAATTTTGATCCTGGCTATGTGAGAAGGGATATTTTTGTAATTATCGCATTACATATTTGAAATGCCATGAACGATACGAATGATGTTGATGCGATGTAATGTTGTAATGTCTTGCTTTTATGAAAATAGGTGTCGGAGGAGTATGTTAATGAAATTAAGAAGCATAATTTATATATCTGTTATTTTTATTTTGATGCTTGGAGCGGCTGAGAGAGCAGTGGCGGTGGATGCTACCGTGAAGTTGGTGAGCGATATCAAGGAGGGTAATGGATCTTATGATCTGCCTTATGTGATCAATAGCAGAGAAATTAAATTCAGAGTTGAAGTCACTGGCGTCGATAAAGAGAACACGTTGTATTGGCCGCAAATTCATATGGATGGTTATCGATCATGCGCCACTCAATTTCATATTAAAGATATGAATCTGGAACAGGTCACGACGAGGGAGTTTTCATATACAGCGGATATGGCCGGGTGGTATTATCTGCGAGTCGACATCAACGTGAACGGATCCGGCTATGTGATGCAAAATTTTGAAACGCATATCCTCCATGTCTATTGCCGGGTTCCGACCTCGAATCAATACACAGAGCCATACAATCCACCCATCAATAACCAGAGGCCAGTTGCCAGGGGACGAATCTTAAATACAATCAGAGGATCCGGATCGTACCCTGATCCTTTTATCATCGACAGCCCTATTGTAAAATTTCGAATCGATGAGACATACGATCCAGATGGATCACGGGACATAAGTGAAGGTCTGTTTTTATGGGCGATCCATATGTATGGCCATCATCCAGTCTATGCGAACGGGCAGGAGGTACTAAAAGCCGAGGATACCTATCTCTATTATAACGAGATGGAGGGTACTGTATATCAGTGGGATACCCGGGAGAGACCAGCCACCGATGGCTATTACATGCTCTTCGTAACCGCAACCGATAGACACGGGGAAAAAGGGTTGATACCCATGTATTTTTTCCGCTACGATGGCGACACGCCGACAAATCCGGTGTTATCATTGAGCACCTCATCGATCGATCTGGGTACAAACGACAACATCGCTTATCTGACGGTTAACAATATCGGGGCGAACGGATTGAGCTGGAGCGCGACGGTAGATAGTAGTGTCCCCTGGGTTAAAACGATCTCGCCAAGCAGCGGATATTTGAATGCAGGTGCCAAGAGTCCGGTACAAATAACAGTCGATCGTTCCAGGGTGTCGGAAGGTTCGTATCAATGCAATGTTTATTTTCAGTCGAATGGTGGTTCAGCGATATTGAAATTATTGATGAACGTACAGTTACCTCCGAGTCCGCCTAAAAATATCACTATTTTGAATCCCTGATTCATGCGCATGGATTTTAATTGGCCAGGGGCCGTCATTGTCGTGTCTTCTTCCATGCACTTTAAGTCTGGAACACGCAACCGAGGGTAAACAGACGACTCGATCAAGCTTGGCATGATGTTGTATTCCCGCCGTGTATACTGATGTGTAATCAAGATAAAATGTTAATTTATTGTCAAAATCGATTTATCTGTTGCAATTAAGGTAAATATTCTCTACATTGGAGTCAGTTAAGAGTGTTATAGGAGTGCAAATGGAATCTAATGAGAGTAAAGTTACTATTAAAATACCGCGTCCCCTGTATAATCGGATAAAAGCGATCGTGGAGGGTTCGGGATTTAATTCGGTAACAGATTTTGTAGTCTATGTCTTGCGGGACATCGTCAGCGGAAAGATGGAGGAAGAGCATGACCTGTCCGCCGAAGAACTGGCAGCGATTCGTAAACGATTGAAATCGCTCGGGTATCTGTAATCTAAGCCCTGGGTGATTCCATTTGCCACGAAGCCGTTGTCCGATCTTTTTTTTCTGTCAATTTTTATTTTTCAAGGGTGTGAGATGAGCAGCATAGACAGCAACCGATTTCGAGTTCCTGTGTCTCCTTATAATCATCAATACAACATCATGGGTAACGTCACTGAGGACCTTTTGATCTGCATTCCGTTTGTATTCGTACGCGGAGATAATCATCAACAAAGAAGTTTCAGGTGGATATCAGTGATATCATTTCTGACAGTGAAGGAAGAAACAGATTCTGAGGTGTTTCAGTGCATTCAACAAACGGAGGATTATCAATATGGCAACGTTAGTTCCGGCGCATGGCGGCCGATTAAAGCCACTCATGCTCAGCGGTGAGGAGAAAAAAAGAAAAATGGCTCAGGCGATGTCGCTGATGAAGGTTAAAATGACCAGCAGGGAGACTTCAGACCTGATTATGATGGCGATCGGCGCGTTCAGTCCGCTCGATGGTTTTATGAAACAGTCTGATTATGAATCAGTCGTTGAGACCATGCATCTGGCCGATGGGACGCTATGGCCCATACCGATCACGTTATCGGTGTCCCTCACCGAGGCTGACAAAATAGTCGAGGGACAGGAGATCGCGTTATTCGATGCGGAATCGGACGAACTCATGGGTACGATGATCGTGCAGGAAAAATATCGTTACGACAGGAAACGCGAAGCGGAGAAGGTATTCAGGACATCGGATGAGGCTCATCCGGGTGTCGCCAAGGTTTACGCACAGAAGGACGTGCTGTTAGGCGGACCTGTGTCGGCCCTGAGTGAAGGTGAATATCCGGAAAAATTCAGTGGTACCTACGCGCGGCCGGCAGAAACGCGCGCGATCTTTGAGGAACGTGGGTGGTCGACCGTGGCAGCGTTCCAGGTTCGAAATCCCATCCATCGATCTCATGAATACTGCACCAAGATCGCGCTGGAGGTGAGTGACGGACTGTTCATCCATCCATTGGTGGGGAAACTAAAGCATGATGATATCCCGGCCGAGGTACGCATGCAATGTTACGAAGTGCTTCTGGAAAATTACTATCCAAAAGACAGAGTCGTGCTTAAGGTTTATCCCATGGAGATGCGCTATGGGGGACCCCGTGAGGCGGTGCTTCATGCGATCATCCGGCAGAATTTCGGATGCAGTCATATGATCATCGGTCGCGACCATGCAGGTGTCGGAAAATATTATGGTCCTTTCGACGCTCAGAACATCTTTAATGAGTTTGATGAATCGGAATTAGCGATCAAGCCGTTGAAGATCGACTGGACGTTCTGGTGTTACAAATGTGAAGGGATGGCCTCGCTAAAGACATGTCCGCATGAAGCAAAGGATCGCTGTCTGATCAGCGGTACGGAGTTACGCCGCATGCTGGCATCCGGTGAACTGCCGCCGAAGGAATTTGGGCGTCCTGAAGTACTGCAGATTTTAATGGATTATTACAAGAACTTGAACGAATAACACGGGGGAGCTTGAGATGACAATGCAAAAAGCAACCAATATCACATGGCATGCGGGACATATCACCAAAGCTGATCGAGAAAAATTTTTAAATCAAAAAGGAGTAGTCCTGTGGTTCACCGGATTATCGAGTGCCGGAAAATCGACAGTGGCGCGCGAGGTGGAATCTATGCTGTTCGAGCGCGGGCACATGGCTTATGTACTTGACGGCGATAATATTCGACACGGATTGAATAAGAATCTCGGATTTTCTCCGGAAGACCGCGCCGAGAATATCAGGCGAATCGGAGAGGTGGCGAAGCTATTCGCTGACGCGGCTTTTATTACGATCACGGCTTTTATCTCGCCCTATAAAGAGGACCGGGATAGAGCGAGGTCTTTATTAGGCGCGGGTGAGTTTGTCGAGATATTCCTCGACTGCCCGCTGAGCATATGCGAACAACGGGATCCAAAGGGACTGTTCAAAAAAGCCCGGGCCGGAGAGATCAAGGAGTTCACCGGGATCTCTGCGCCGTACGAAGTGCCGAATCATCCGGAGATCCGAATCGATACCTCGAAGCTGACGATTCGCGAATGTGCCGAACAAGTCATCCACTATCTGGAATCTAACGGCGTTATTCAAAGTACCGGTCGCTAATTAGAGTATCTTGATCTCCAATCGATTAAGATGATTGGCTGCTGAACTATGAAAGGCTCAGGATTCAAATATGAACACATCAGAGTTAATGTGGCTCAATTAAAGAAAAAATTATTCGTGCTCGGATTAGATGGGGTCCCATACTCATTGGTTAAGCGACTAACCGAGCACGATTACCTGCAGAATATGCGTCGAATTTTCGAGCAGGGATCGTTCGTCAGGATGACCACGGTCGATCCGTGCGTCTCATCGGTGGCGTGGACGTCCTTTAACACGGGCGTGAATCCAGGGAAACACAGCATCTTCGGATTCGTTGACCGGGATCCGCGAACGAATTCGCTTTTTGTACCCACCGGGGCACAGATCGCCGTCCCCACGATACCCGAGCTCTTGAGCATGCGGCAAAAACGTGTGATAACAATCAACGTTCCGGGCACCTTTCCCCCGAAGCGCGTGAACGGCGTGCAGGTGTCAGGTTTCCTGGCGCCGACACTGGATAATGCGGTGTATCCGCTATCCTATCTGCCGCTCCTTAAAAAATTCAATTACGTCATCGATGTGGATGCATCACTCGCCAGGACAGATAGGGGGCGATTCCTGCGTGATATCGATACCAGCTTCGAGAGCCGAATAAGCACCGCCCGGCATCTGCTCGAAAAAGAGGATTGGGATTATTTCCATCTTCATATCATGAACACCGATCGCATCAATCATTTCTTATGGGATGATCACCCTGAAGACCGGGTGGAATTTATCAGGTTTTACGAAAAGGTCGATTTATTCCTGTCGTGCCTGAACGATCGACTTGATCCGATGACCGAATTCATCGTGCTTTCTGACCATGGTTTTTGTCCCGTAAAGAGGCTGATTAATCTTAATGCGTGGCTGATGCAGCATTCGTATTTGACTTATGAAATCGGACATGACCTCTTTTCCGGAGGAATCGATGCCCGATGGAGAGCGTACAGTCTATATCCGGGTCGCATCTATTTGAACGCACCATCGGCTTCGCCCTACAACGAGGTGGATATCCAGGGATTGATGGATCAGCTTTATGGACTGCGTGATCCGGAGAACAAGAAGCGCGTTCTGCGAAAAATATATCGTAAAGAAGAGATTTTTAGCGGGCCGTATACAGAATACGCACCTGATCTATTGCTGGTCCCTGAGGACGGTTACGAACTTAAATCGAATTTCGATGGCACGGATATATTCTATGATGATCCTTACCTTCGAGGCATGCACACCGATCATGATGCCATGTTTTTCATTCGCGGACGACGGTTGAATTGCAATCAGATGAAGATTCTGGATGTACTTCCTACGCTCTTTAGCGTCCTGAATGTCCCGTTAGATCATGCGAACCTGGATGGAAACTCAGTGGTCTGACGTTGGAGAAGAGTTTGTGATTGTTTTAGGGTTATCATTTTACAGCACGAAGTGAATATCATAAAACTTGCAAAGGAACTTAGCATGGAATTAAAGAAAACAGTCGACGATATCGTGGCCTTATCCAGGTTAGCTGGTGAGCAAATTATGACGGTCTACAAGAGCGTTGATTTCGGTATCGAGAGAAAAGATGATAATTCCCCGCTGACGATCGCGGACAAAAAGGCCAACGAACTGATAACGAACCACCTGCGGCGGAACTATCCTGATTGCGGAATACTGGCTGAGGAATCCAGGGACACCATGGAGAGGCTGCAGAAGAAGCATGTGTGGATCGTCGATCCTCTGGATGGAACGAAGGAGTTCATCAAGAGAAACGGAGAATTTACCGTGAACATCGCTCTGGTAGAGAACGGTAAACCCATACTCGGAGTGGTGTACGTTCCGGTGAGCCAGGAGGTATATTACGGTGCTGCAGGATGCGGTGCCTATTATCGATGCGGGGACACACCCGCAGAACGCATACGATGTTCCGATAAAACAGACATTCCCTCGATGATCCTGGTGAAGAGTCGCTCACATGCGGGAGATAAGATGCAGCGCATTCAAGAACGTTACTCGTTTGCTGATGTTTTGGAATGTGGCAGTTCGATTAAAATCTGTAAAATCGCCATCGGTAAGGCCGATGTCTATTTTCGTTTCGGCCTGACCAGCGAATGGGATATCTGTGCAGCTCACTGTGTGTTAACTGAAGCCGGCGGGAGAATCACGGATTGTCCGGGAGATGAGATCGTCTATAACCGTACCGATATCCTGAACAGAAACGGATTTATTGCTTCGAACGGAACCATCCATGTACAATTCGTCGACATCGCTAAAAACGTATCATCATAAAAATGCTTAAATCTATGCTTGGTATCACGAGACGAAACCGTAAGGAGGCTGGAGAAATATGTAACATGAATGCGTCAAGGTGAAACATTGTTTCACCCATTGCCAAAATATCAGTCCAACTATCGTATAGTTCAACACATTTCTGCGTGTCATCTCTCGTTTTATTTCCGCTATAATAGCCATTAATTTATTAAAATCAATCTATTATATATGAAATTATTTTAACTTACCTTATTTAAATAAATTAAACTACAAATTGGTATAAAATTTGCAAAATTGAAATTAAGTATAATAGGCTCTAAGTGTCACGGGGGGATAATTTACCAGTAACAATTTCTTTCTTTGCAAACAATCGAAAGAACATCTGATGTATTAGGAGGATTATTATGATAGGCTCCACAAAACAACGTGTGTTTGTTGGTGCTATATTCTTATTACTATTTCTACTTGTTATAAACAGTAATGAAGTTTTCGGACAAACATACAAAATTATGCCCCTGGGTAATTCATTGACAAAGGGTGTAATCATCGGTAATCCGGCTGATGTTACCGGATATCGGGATGATTTACAGGCATTGTTGACCGCCGAGTCGGTCACATACGACTTCGTCGGATCAATGACTGACGGAGGTTTTGCTGATAACAATCATGAGGGACATGAAGGGTTTACGGCCGACTCTGTGGCGAACAATGTCACATCGTACATGGCGCTGAATCCGGACATCGTGATACTTCATATCGGTACGAATGATATCACACTGGCTCACGAGAATGATTCGACACTCATCGAAATCAATGACATCATTTCACAGATAGGTACATCGCGTAAGATTGTGATGTGCAGTCTTATTCCACGATGGGACAGAACTGCCAAGAATGATAGTACGACGCAGCTCAGCAACTGGATTAAAAATCTATATTTTGAGAAGCTGGGTGCTGGTTACAAAGTCTATTATGCTGGATTAAATGAGGTATTCAAGACCTACAGCGATTGGAATACGGCCACCTATTATAGCGATGGAGTCCATCTAAACAGCAACGGTTACAATCTGATGGCGCGAGTCATCTATACGGCGGTCATGAACGCGATACGCGGGACCAATCCGAATGTAACCGATAACTTCAATCGCACCAATCTGGGTGCAACCTGGAAGGCTGATCCCGAATACGTTATATCTAATAACGAGCTTGTGAACCAGGCGACTGAGGACTGGTGGGATTACCTTGCAACCTATGTCAATATCAAGAATCCGAACCAGGTCTCGATCAAATGGGGTGCTACTGCTGACTCAGCAGGTATCATCAGGGGTGGTCTGGCAATGGCGTTAAACAGTCCGGCACCCGATGTGGATGGCTATTTGATCTGGCGGTATGGATCAAATTTAACGCTGTATGAAATCCGTGACGGTGAACCGTATCAGAACCCGCCGAAAGGGCACATCGATCAGGTACCGGGTCAACAGGAATTTCCCAAAAAGGGTGATGTGTTCAAAGTCGTGATGCGCATCGATAACGATAAGCATGTGTTTGATTGTTTTATCAACGGTGCACATGATGGGACATTATATGATTACAATAAGAAATACGGGGCGAGCGGTACGTTTTACTCTGGCGTCATGGTCAAGGGTAAAGACGGAATCTATAACAACAATACAGACGATTTTACAATTTACGGGCAAACGGATATCGAGCCACCGGAACAGGTGTTAGACTTAACAGTCTCCGATTTTGCGACCAATACGGCCACGCTGCGATGGACAGCGCCGGGAGACGATGGTGATGAGGGTACGGCCACGGGGTATGATATTCGCTATTCAACGAGTTTAATTACGGAACTTAACTTCAACGATGCCACCCCGGCGAGTGGTGCGCCCATACCCTCGGCCGCCGGAACCCAGGAGACCTACGTGGTAACCGGCCTGGCGCCGAGCACAACCTATTTCTTCTCTCTCAAGGCCTATGATGATGTGCCGAATTATTCACCCGCGTCCAATAGTCCGAGTGTGACGACGAAGGAGAGCAATATGCTGGTGGATAACTTCAATCGAGCCTCGCTGGGAACGGATTGGGCGGCGGATCCTGAGATGCAGATTGTAGCTAATGAATTAGCGAACACGGCAGGTCCTGAAGGCGATAACTGGAATTACATGGCGGTGTTCAAGGCTCGGGCCAATCCGATTGAAGCATCGTTTCGATGGAGTGATAACTCGGATTTGAACGGTATCGAACAGGGTGGTCTGGCGTTGTTGCTGGATAGCGCCTCACCGAACGCCAGCGGTTATCTGGCCTGGTGCCGGCCGTTGAGTGGACAGATCAGTTTATTTACCATCGAGGCTGGTTTAGCAACCAATTTCGTGGGACGCAAGACGGTGGATCCACAATTTTTACCGCAACCCGGTTCCGTATTCAAGGTCGCCACGATCACGGATGAACAGGGTCATCATTTCATTTATTATGTCGACGGTGTGAAGATTGGGGAGATCATCGATGGCCCCACTCCCATGCTGGGAAATACGTCGACCTACTACGCTGGGGTCATGTTGCATGGAAATTTGAACAACAACATCGATGATTTCGGTATCGTCAACGTCGGTGGTGATCCATCGAGATTGAACATGATCTCAGGCAACAACCAGGCTGGTCCTGCCGGCGAACCGTTGCCCGATTCATTGGTGATCAGCGTGACCGATATGAACAACATTCCTGTTGAGAATGTTTTGGTCGAATTTAAAGTGAAAACGGGCGGTGGAAGTGTGGATTTGGAAGCCCCTGACAATAACATTCGCATCGAAGCGGAGAAGGGAAGCTTAACCGGTACGTTCCAGATAGAGAGCGACGTGACTGCAGGCGGAGGAGCCTATGTCTACACAAACGGCGGTGATCCACTGAGCGGTAAAGTCGATCTTGATTTCTACGTGGGTCAGGAAGGGTATTATGTCATTTGGGGACGACTGCGCCAGAGTCAGGGCGGTTTCACTTATTATTCTTATTTCGTCCAGGTGGATGGTCAGCCAGCGATCAGTACCAGCTCATTCGCCGGTGTGTGGGACTTCTTCCCGCAGCAGGACAACTGGATATGGGATGTGGTTTCTGAACGCGGAGGCGGGACGCCTTCGAATCCTGCGGTGAATCCGGTCGAGTTTTACTTGACGCAGGGCATGCATCGGGTGACTATTCATCAACGCTACCCTGATGTAATTCATTTGGATAAAATTTTACTCACGCTCCGGGAGACCGGGTATACGCCGGTCGGTAAAGAGGAGTTTTCCCAATACATTACCAACGCACAGGGGCGCGCAAGCGCTGAATTTACGTTGGGAACAGCGGCCGGAATCGATAACGCCACCGTCGAAGTGACCGTGCCCGGATATAATTTATCCGGAGAACCGATGAT
>JAFGOE010000121.1 GCA_016926625.1 Candidatus Zhuqueibacterota bacterium | reverse complement strand
GTGGTGGAAATTTAGCGAGCGGAATATATCTGTATCATCTGACTGGCAACGATTTAAATGCATGCCAAAAGATGCTTTTGATTAAATGATTTATATGCATGGTGGGTCAATTAATAGGCCAGTTGTTACAGAACGAGTTGAATTTAGTGTCGACATGGTTTACGCGGATGAATGGATTCTTTGGATATAAGGATGTGCAATCATTGAGATATGCAGGGGTAGTTTGTTCGATATCATAGAATGATGACGCCTTGCGGGAACTGATGGCAGAAATTACATCCGTTTTTATTTCCCAGGCAATGGAGTAACTAAATAAATGTGTCAATCTAAAACTGATCGATGAAAAATGCAAGATAAAGCAGACATTCAGCTAATTAAAACGATCAACGAGATTCGGTTATTGAACTTGATACGTGAACATGGACCGATATCTCGAAATGATCTCTCGAGAAAATCTCGCATTTCAAAAGTTGCCGTGTCAGATATCATCAATCGACTCGATGAATCCGGATTTATATTGGAGATTGGAAAAGGAAAATCGACGAAAAAAGGTGGAAAGCGACCTACCCTGTTGAAATTAAACGCTGAAAACGGATTTGTCATCGGAATTGAGATTAAGATGAGATATACGAATGTGGCGCTAGCGAATATTGAGTCGGAAATATTAGCTATGGATTCAATCCATTACGAAGCCGGTTCATCGATGGACAAAGTCATTCCAAGAATACAGCAAAAAATTGAGCAATTGTTTAGTGATGTGGGGTACGATCCGAAGAAGTTGATCAGCATTGGTATAGGAATCCCCGGATTTGTCGACTATTCGCAGGGAGAATTAAATTTTGCAGACACATTGAGGGGCTGGGCACATCTTCCGATAGCAAAACGATTTACCGAATATTTTCATGTGAACACTATGGTGGAGAACGATGTCAACACGATCACCTACGGCGAAAGCCTGAAAGGCGCGGGTCGAGGACGTTCGAATTTGGTGTGTATATGGATAGGTGATGGTATCGGATCGGGTATCATCGTGGGAAGACAGATGGTGCGCGGGGAAAACGGTAATGCTGGTGAGATCGGATATCTGGAGTTAGGTCATTGTGTCTCGAACAGGGACCGAATTAAGCATTTATATACGAATCAGCGTTTTTTCGGTGAGATCTTATCGGAAGTAAATTTAGCTGAAGCGCTGCGCATGAAACTGCAATGGAATTTTGATTTGGGCAATTTACATGATAATTCATTCGCTGCCATGTTAAAGGCGGGTGACCAGGGAAATAGCATGGTGCAGGAGATTGTGGATGAATATGCCTATATATTATCGATACTGTGCATGAATTTCATCAAGACGCTTAATCCAAATCTGATAATAATTACCGGACATGTAGTGCAACACTCAGAATATTTGTTATATAAGGTCAGACAGCTCGTTAAACAGAGTATGATCAATATCCCGTTTCAGGAGACCCCTGTTGTCACAGGTGAATTGCAAGATATGGCGGGAGTAAACGGAGCGATCGAAATGGCGTTGCAGACGATTTTCGAGCAGCCGGTGACTAAGCGGGAAAATCATGTAAAGGTCAGTGTAGGTAAAGACGATGAAAACGAATTGACAAGGAGGTGATGAGGCAAAAAAATAGTATGATACCCTCTTTTAAGAGATTGTAGTCAAACAGGTATAATTTTTATGAATCATGGAGGTAAAATGAAAAGAATCGTAATGACAGTTACATTCATTCTGTTGACAACGTCTATACTCATGGCGGGTCCGGAGTTGACAACAGTTTGGGAGAAATCGGTTGCGGCGAGCACGATGCCGAACTGGTTTGATACGGGTAATTTTACGCGTGGATTTGCATACGGTACGGTCGGCGGCAGTGATAGGTTATATGTCGTCAGCCGAAACGGCGGCAATTTTATTTACGCACTCGATGCAGCAACGGGCGACTCCCTTGGCCTGCTCGATGCGACCGGTGTTACGGGTGGTACTTACCATATCAGTGATATTGGTGTTACTGCTGACGGAGTCATCTTCTTATGCAATTTAGCGCTGGGCGGAAATTTTAAAGTTTACAAATATGCTGACGAAGCAGCCGCACCGGTGGAAGTCATAAACTACGATGCAACGGGCAAGAGACTGGGTGATAAGATCACCGTCACTGGCTCAGTAGCGGATAATTCGGTTATCATCTGGGCTGCATCGGCCAACAGCAACGATCTTGTCAAGTTCTCGACGGCCGACAATGCGGCGACGTTTACGGAAGAGGTGATTAATCTCGGATTGACCGGTGGCAGTGCATCGGTGGGACCGATGACGGATGAGTTTTACTACAATGCCACGGGACAGCACATCAGAAAATTCGATGCAATGGGCAGCGAATTAGGAGTCATTTCAGGTGCCGTGGTATCCACCGGATCGAACGCGATCCACTACATTACTGCAACGGGTGCGACGGAATATGTCGCAACCTTCCAGTATGGCGCTGGCAACGAAAACGCCAGAGTGGTTAAAGTTCCGAACGGGGATCTGGCAGCGGCTGTTTCGTATACAACGACTCCGAGTTTAGGCACGAACGCGAATGCGAATGGTGCTGGAGATGTGGCTGTTAAGGATAATGGCGATGGCACGTTCACAATTTTCGTATTGAGCACGAACAATGGTTTAGGCGCTTATCTGTTGAAATTGCCCGTTCCGCCGGTCGATCCTATAAATATGACGCTGAACTGGGAATTAAGCACGAATAACTACCCATTTTTCGCGAGCGATAACAATACACGTGGTTTAGGATATAATCCAGCTACCGGACACGTATTAGTCCCCTCGCGTACTGGTGGCGCGGTGATTTATGCGTTGGACGCGGCGACGGGTATGCTGGCGGACACACTCGATATGACGGGTGTAACCGGAGGGACTTTAGCATTGAATAAGTCGTTAGCTGATGCAGAAGGTGTAATTTACGCATGCAATTTAGTATTAGCTGGCGGTGAGTTTAAAATTTATCGCTGGGCTGATCAGGAAGCGGTTCCGACGGCCGCGTTTGTCGGGAATTCGACCGGTAGAGCTGGCGATGCGATGGCAGTCGTGGGTACGGGTGTCAATACGATTATTTATGTGAGCGGTTCCGGAAGCTCAGAGGTTGTGCCGTACACGACAGCGGACGGTGAGACATTTACTGCAGGCACACCGATCCCGGTGGCGGTTGGTACGGCGCGCGGCGGTATCGCCCCGATATCGAGCGATCCTAATTCAGAGCTGTGGATCAATGGTACTGGCACGAGCTTACGACATATTGGCGCCGACGGAACACTCATAGCGGAGATTCCCGGTGGAGTGGTAGCCGGATCGTGGATGAACGTCGCTTACATCGAATCGGATAAAGGTGCGAAGTTATTGGCAGTGAATGCAAATAATGTCGCCGGTGATATTCGTAAAATGCAGGTTTGGGATATTACGAACGATGAGACGAATCCAACTCTGTGGGGACTGGCGGAGACCGGGAACATGGAGCTGGCAAATGCGAACGGATCTGGTGAAATTATCGCCGTGGATAATCTCGATGGAACGTATACCATTTATCAATTGACGACGAATAATGCGATCGCCTCATGGACGCTTCAGTTGCCTGATGTGCTTCCTCTGATGACGATTGCAGAGTCGAAAGTCGATGCGAATAACGATTTCATTCCTGATCTATTGGGACAGGAAGTAACAATTAAGGGTGTTATCACCACGCCTAACTATGGATTTAATACACAATATTACATGCAGGATGCTGAAGCTGGTCTTTGTTTGTATTCAGGAGGTTTTCGTGTTGATCTAAATATTGGTGATCAAATTGTTGTAACCGGAAAGATAGCACAGTACAGAGGATTAACAGAGATTGAACCAAATTCTGCAGAGGATGTGACAGTCCTTAGTACAGGGAATGTGATTGAACCGAAAATTATATCGATAGCAGAATTAAGTGAAGCGTATGAAGCAATGCTCGTTCAATTGGATCGTGTCAAGATTGTTGATGTCAATCAATGGCCTGCTGAAGGTAAAAACGGGAACGTTGATATAACCGACGATACCGATACGACCTATATTTATATCGACAAGGAGAGTGATCTGGACGGTTGGACCCCACCGACTGCTTATATGCAGTTAACGGCTATTCTTGATCAATATAGCTCTGCTTCCACTGTATATGATGATGGCTATTCGCTGCGCGGTACAATACAGGAACATTTTGTCGATTTAACGCCTGTGGGACCGCAGTTACCGTTAGTCGAAGCTGCAACAGACGGTACGCTCGATCAGGAATGGTTATTTAACACGGCGGCGGATGATAGTTACATTGAAGTCGCGGATTCGACATCGAGTGCCTGGGGTAGTCATGTGGTGCGATTTACGGATGATACGTATACCGGATTGACCTATGTAAAAGATGCCCTGTTTGAAAATTATACGATCGAAGCGGATATCTACATCGTAGGTGAGGCTGATCCGAGTTTTCCGTTATACACGGGTATCGGAATCAAGATGGATACCGAAGAATTGGTCTATTATCGCTTTGTGTTCCGCAATTCTACGGCCAGCAGTCATGGTCAGCTTCGTCTGCAGGGATATGACGGAGCATCGTGGCACATTAGCCAGTACTGGAACGCTGGAGTCGATTTTGAGCCGTTGGAGACTGGATGGCATAATTTTAAGGTCACTGTCGAAGGCAATAATTTCTGGGCATTTATCGATGGTGAATTATTACCCGGTTGTCCCTATAACGATGCTGATCCGTTTCTGACTGAAGGTTATCCCGGAATTTATAAATATAATGACGGATTTGGTGAAGTACTGTTCGATAATTTCATGGTGACCGAACCTGTGGTGCCTGCTCCTCCGGAACCGGAAAAGTTATATACATTATGGGCACAGACGCAAGCAGCCGGTACGTTCCCGGATTATATGTCGACGTCAAATTATGAGCGCGGTATGGCCTATGGTCATGTGAACGGTCAGGATCGGGTTTATGTCGTAACACGATTTGGTGCCCACCGAATCGTCATTCATGATGCGATGACCGGCCACGTACTCGGTGAGATACCGAAACCGGCAGAAGCCGAAGGTGTTGGTTTATTCCATCTAAATGATGTGGATGTATCGGATGACGGAGTTATTTTCGCATGTAATATGTCACTCGGATCAGATGCGACGCATCCGTTTAGAGTGTATCGCTGGGATGCCGAAGATGCTCAAGCGCTCACGGTAATTTCCTATGATGCTGCTTTAGGTAGAATGGGTGACGTATTCAGCGTTTACGGCAGTGTAGCGGATAACTCGATCGCGATTTACGCCGGTGTAAAAGACCAAAACAAGATCGTGAAATTCACGACTGCGGATAATGGAATCACATTTACACCACAAGTGATCGAGCTTCAAACCGGTCCCCTTGGAATGAATACGAACGTTGCCGAGGCACATGACAAGAGCCTTTACGTTAAGTCATATGCAACCCCATTGGTTCATGTGAATACCGACGGATCGGTGATCGATACGATCTCAACAGCCGTGGTGGGCACTGGAGCTTCGAAGATTGCGTATCAGCGCTTCGATGACAAAGACTATATTCTGGTATATTATCCTGATCTTCCCGGAGCAGGTGATGCTGAGACGATGCACTGGGTTGATGTAACCCGGGGTAGTGCCTATTCAGTTGTAGAATACTATTCACCATCGATAGGTAATGTCCCAAATGGTAACGGCAGTGGTTCTATCGACTTAAAGGTGGTCGATGACGAGACCGTTTTGTTCTTCATCATGGGAACCAACAACGGTGTCGCCGCCTTTACCAATAATGATGAGTACTTCTTTGCCTCCATCGATACGCTGTTCTATGGCAATACGGCGACGTTGTTACCGAATCCGTATGGCGCTGGTTACATCTGTGGCACCAACGAATATGGTGACCTCGGTAAATATCAGCGATTCGACTTCAATGAGAACGATGATTTATTTGGATTCCGTTTCTTCTTTGGATTGAAGAATATCGTTGGCGATTCCGATTCTCTAAATTTCGTGGTGAAAACTGTTGGAGACAACGGTGCTCCGGATTCACTGATAACAACATTGAAAACCGCTGTTACGGATCTGGATACGACGCTTATCGGAAATGTGTTCTTCTTCGATAATCCGATCAAGCTGCATGGACCAGCATTCATCGGATTCGAATGGGATGGCACTGTTGATGATGAATTTGCTATCTTCAGTGACCTCAACGGTGAAGGTGACAATGCGAATCGAGTATGGGAACTGTTCAGCGACGGAAATTATAATGATTTCTTGACGCAATTGAATCCGGATTATTCATGGAATGTGGATACAGATCTCTGGATTGCAGCTTATTATAAGAAGGCTGTCCCGACGGCTGTTGAAGAGAACGTTCCAGTTGCACTTCCGGATCGATTCGTTGTGAGTCAGAACTATCCGAATCCGTTTAATCCTGTTACTAAATTTAACGTCACATTGCCGACGATGAGCGATGTTGAGATAACGGTTTACAATATGTTAGGACAACGGATAAAGACACTGTATCATGGTAAACTGGATTCCGGAATCCATACCTTCACGTTTGAAGGAAACGATTTATCGAGCGGTGTGTACCTGTACCGTGTAAAAACAGATGGATTTACCGATGTGAAACGTATGATTCTGTTGAAATAAGTAGCTGTATTATATTTTCAAAAAGGATGCCGATATATGTTCATATCGGCATCTTTTTTTTGCACTGAGATTAACGATGATTTTGGATCTCTCTGTCGATTCTAAAACGAATCAGCAATGCCGCTGCTTTCAATAAAAGGAGCTGTGAAACTCATCAGCCGCTCTCAATAAATTGATTAAATTGAAAAATATATTGACAAATAGTTAGAAATACTTTATATTAGCATAATTTATTCACGAGTGCGATGAATTAAATTTAATATAAATTATTAATCTAACGTGGAGTAATCACCATGAGTAACATCAACAAAATCAAGGGAAGAATCGGTATTTTGACAGGTGGCGGGGATGTACCGGGACTAAATCCTGCCATTCGGGGTGTCACCATTCGCGCCAATCGGGAGGGATATGAAGTATATGGTATCCGTCGAGGATGGGCAGGTATGATCGAGATTGTACCTGATAAAAAGGCGGACAATAGTGATAAATACATAAGATTGACGGATGAAATTGTCAACAAGGTCGGTCGAACCGGTGGCACGTTTTTGCATACATCCCGAACTCGCGCCAGTCATGTCCCCCGCAACAATGTTCCTGAGCATCTAAGAGATAAGTATAAAGATGACATCAATGATCTGACACCTGAGGTACTCAAAAATCTTGACTTTATGGGGATCGATTATATTATACCGATTGGTGGCGATGATACGCTGAGTTACGGCGTCAGGCTGCATCAGGAAGGATGCAAAGTCATCGCGATACCGAAGACGATGGATAATGACGTTCCTGGAACTGATTATTGCATCGGATTTAGTACGTGTGTCACGAGGACGCTTGAGATGACCAATCGTTTGAGGACATCGGCGGGTTCGCATGAACGTATTTTAGTGATCGAAGTGTTTGGTCGCTACGCAGGCTTTACGGCGTTATTACCGACGATGGCGGGGGCCGCGAATCGCTGCGTGATACCCGAATACAAATTCAAAATCGACCATCTTACCGAACTCCTGGTTGAGGACAGGAAGAAGAATCCCAGCAACTATTCTGTCGTCATCGCTTCCGAGGGTGCTATGTTTGAAGGCACAGAAATGGTCTTTGAAAATGAAGAGAAAGACATGTTTGGACATAAGAAATTGGGTGGTGTGAGCGATATTATATCGAATCAGATCAAAGAAGTCTCGGCCAGGTTCAATAAAAATCAAAAGGTGAATGTCATTAATCAGCGATTAGGTTATTTAGTTCGTAGTGGTGATCCGGATGCGATCGATTCAATCGTGCCCATGGCGTACGGTAATTTGGCGCTCGATCTGATCATGAATGGTATTCACGGAAGATTGGTGACTCTGAATAATGGTCGTTACGATAACGCCCCTATTGAGGTCGTTACGAGTTACAAGAAGGTCGTCGACGTTGATAAATATTACAGCAAAGAAAGGCTGCGACCCATTTACAGAGATTTTGAATCCAAACCGTTGTTCATCATGGCAAGCGATTAACAGAAAATCGATTTTGTTTACAACACCGATTTTACTTCGGCTGACCTGGTCTCACGTAGCAAAGTGGGATTGAATCTCGCGTTTAGTGATGTTCGCTTCAAAAAAAGAATAGAACGCGAGTCGGCTGCTGAACATGATAAAAAAAATGCCCGTATCGAATTTTGATAAGGGCATTTTTTTTGAACCTGGCGAATCATATAATAGCGCGTAGTCGTTCGATTTCGTCAGCCAGCGCCTGTTTGCCCTCAAAAGACGATATATTGGCATTAAAAGCGGGATTGAGAATTTTGACCTGAGCCAGGCTTGAAGACAGGTCGCCCAGCGCGAAATAATTCTCAGCCAGGATCAGACAGATATCCTTATAATCGAGCGTTATATCGTGTGTAAAAGACCAGGTGTCGTTGATGGTTAAAACTGTTTGCGCTGATGTGATCGAATTTTGGTACAATTTAGAGGCGTTGTAGACGAAGGCTAATCCTGCATAAGCATCCGCATAATCAGCGTCCAATGCAATGCATTGTGTAAAATAATCCGTGGCGAGCGGCAGGTCAGGAATTCGTGCGGCAGCCCATCCCGCTCCGCAGTAGGCTTCAGCATAGGTATCATCTTTGGTGATTGCCTCTTCAAATTTCGATAAGGCATTCTGATATCCTCTGTAACTGAACTTTTCCCATCCTTCTTCAACGAGTATCTGTGCATCTTTAGGGGGAGGGGTGAACCCATTGTCATTACCACATGATCCGAGGAACACGATGGTAATCAGTGCTGCGATATATACGTTACGTTTCATTTGAAATTCTCCTGTCGGTTATCCGCCGTATCAACCATAGCTTTGCTTTATGGTTTCGTTTGTATGATCGTTTTACCTCTTTTGAGAACGAAGCTTGAAATAGTTAAAACCATGTTTTGAAAGATGTCTTCTAAGATTCATGATTTCATATGCTATTTCTTTACCGAATTGCGAGGAATCGCTCTCTTTTATTTCAGATACAACATTTTGTCCGCTGCCGTGAACGCATGTGATTCGATCTTGTACAGATAGATTCCGCTCGAAACAGGGGATGAGTGCTGATCCATTCCATCCCAGAGTATGGTATGCACACCTGCGGTTTGCATACCTTGAAAGAGTGTGCGTATTTTTTGTCCGTTAATGTTATAGATAGTCAACGATATGTCGCTGTCATCGGGCAGTTGATATTTGATGGTCGTATTCGAGTTAAATGGATTAGGATAGTTTTTAAATAGAAAATATTTATCCGGTATATCGATCGCGTTTTGGTCACAGTTCATATCGTAGAAGAGAGCATATGTGCCCAGGCGATCGATTTGTGTAACGATCGCCGACTGGTTCGCGTCATAGCGACTGTCCAATTTTACCCAGATTTCTTGATCGAGTCGGTAAATGGCTAATTTCTGTACATCCTGTTCCGTACACAGGGATGCGTTGATATGAAACGACATGGAGACATTTTCAGGGAACTGTAATGACTCCGGACCGATCTTGTAAGCGCTGCCTAATGGAGATAGATCGGTATTGTGACCCGTAATTTTTGACGGCACAAACGTGACGTATACATCACTTTCCCAGTCGTTATTGAGTACATTTAGCTCTATGTCTTCATATTTCAGTAATCCACCGGAACCGGCTTTGAGGATATTGACACCGAAATATTTTGTGGTAATTTTTGCTGGTTCCCCTGGAAATTTGGTTGTCACCTCCAGAGTAGCCGTACCCTGCGTAGTAAATTTGTGTTCTCCTTTATAGATCAGTGGTTCCAGTTGAGCGAGTGTGATAGTGCTGATGAAACCGTTTGCTTCTCTCAAAGTCGCCGTGGGCGTCGTTTCCGGAGAGGAATTGGTGATCAGGTATATATCGATATATTGAGTCAGGGCCGGATTTTGAAAGATGTTAATGGAAAGATTCTCCGCAGTCACATCGCCGGACAGGAACTGCATGGTTTTCAAACCATCGAGTTTACCATAGCCCCATTTATTCAGGGATGTTGTAAACGCATCGTTTTTAGCGTTATCGGTAATGGCGGATCTGATTTCGATGGCATCAAGGTCCGGAAAGCGTTCAAACAGAAGGGCAACAACGCCGGTTACGAATGGAGCGCTGAAGCTTGTCCCCTGTGCTAAAGCATGGACTCCGTCCGGTGTAATAAAACCGTTAGGAATCGATGGATTCTCAGTATTATACATCGTATAGAGGCCTGAAGGCGGAGCGTCGGTCGAGAACGAAGACGCAATCCACTCGCCGGGTGCCGAGATTTCCGGCTTCATTCGAAAATCACGAGTTGGGCCCGGACTTGAAAACGCCGATGCGGTGTAAAGTTGCGGTAACGGATACGGCGAGATGGTCTTGCCATCCAGATCCTGCCATCTGTTCTTGGTAACATAGGAGCCGACCGTGATCACATTGAAAGCGGCGCCGGGATTGGCAATCAGCATGGTCTGATCCACCTGTGACGTTAGCGATGCTGACATGGTGGAAGCTGAAATCCATAGATCATATCTTCCGTTTGTCCCTGACAGTATGATTTTCCACTGACCCTCAGCCGGTGGTTTTAAGATCTCATAATCGAATAGCTGAATAATAACCTGGTAATCCTGGTTAAAAGGATTTTTACCGCCACTCGAATTATCGATATAGATGGCACCGTTGGCTGTGCTTTTACTGTATTCATTCCCTCTGGAGATCGGACCGTACTTGCCGCCGTCCGGATCTTCGATGGTTACGGACATGTTAGCGGTCGCGTCATACCATGCTTCGAAGAGTATATAGTCGTCATAGCTGCTGGCATTGCTGTCGTATTCGTCCACCTGAAATTTGATTTCGTACGAATTATTCAAGTTAGAGAATATGCCACTGGAGTGAATATCGTTCTCGCCGTCGTTACCCGCAGACACGACAACGACTTTACCAGGTATATCGCTTCCGACCAATTGATCGATTGCCTGTTCGCTTAGCGTGGTCCCGTCGTGTGCCCCGTCGTTACCGCCGAGGCTCATGTTAACGACGTAAGGTTTACCCAGGTTTGTGGCCATGTCATCAATAAATTTGAGAGCATTCACATAGTCGTCGGTAGAAAAACTCTGTGAACCCTGAACTCGTGTAGCCTTCACAATGATCAGGTCAGCTTCTGGAGCGACACCAGTGTAACGTCCTGACGGGAATCCGTTGCCGGTCGCACGTCCATTACCTGCGGCGATACCGGCGACATGCGTACCGTGTCCGACGACGTCGTCTGAATAGACGAATCCGATACCGAATAATGCATTGTTGATCTCCTGTTCCGTGTACAGAGTCCCACCATATTGGTCGGGGCCGTCGAGAATATTATCATTATTTACATCACCCGGATAACTGAAGTCGAGCAAATATTTTATTCGCGTGGTCCCGTCGGCATGACGAAAATCTTGATGACGCCAATCGATACCCGTATCGATGATGCCGATGATTACCCCATGGCCAGTGGCACTGTAATTTTGAGATATGGCGGTTGCTCCGATTTCCGGAACGGCGATGTCGGTATGTAAGTTAAGTGGCCGAGGAGCTTCTATGTATTCAATCAGCGGATCGTTGTTTAGTATTTCGAGGTGATCGATCGAGGCATTGGCTGTGGCGATGTTTCCGATGATGGCGTACACGTTCAAACCCAGGCCTTCGAGATAGGTTGAATTCGCACTTGTTCTGAGGATGACATTGATTTGGGGATTTGCATTAAGCTTAGAGATGCCATATGTCTGGGATTTATGTAATTTTACCATTTCCGGATGATGCATTATCATTCTCAAGCGCGGATCTAATTTTGAATATTCGTCTGCATAGATTGATTCTGTTAACAGTAATAAACACATCCAGGCGCTAATGATGATGATTCGATGTAGTTTCATGATCACTCCTTTTTGATCGAACGGAAATTCAGTCCTGCTAATCGACATCAATACGAGTCGAATCCGGCGTGTGAATCTTTAGTTTGGACTGACTCTGAATAAAAGTAATAAATCGCATTTTTGCCAAATTATAGACTTGTTTAGCAGGTATGGTAGCGGTAAAGATAGGCCCGATATTGGCACTTATTTCCACTCCGCGATCGGCTAACATTTCATGATGTAATTCAGTCAGATCTTCGTTGATTTTAAACAGGATTACGATCCGTTTGTCGAGCTCTTTTTTCTGTTTGTAATGCAGCAATTCGGACTTCAGGTTACCATCGATCTTGCGTTCAGCTTCCGGGTCGCGGCAACCTGCCGTGTATAATACTGTCATTAGTAATGATATCAGTATGCCTGAAACTATAAATTTGGACATAATATTACCTCGGTTCAGGTTTTAGATTTGATTTTTAGAAAGATTGCATTTGGGCTTTAATCTGAGAATAATCACTCCTGCACTATATTTTTGTTGAGACAGCGTTTGAATTTTTGTGGCCAACAATTCATCCTTGACCCTCTGTGAGAGTTTGCTTGCATGACGAAGATAAACCCTGTTATTCTTGATGATAACAAAGCCCATGTGATCGACGAATATGTTTCGTTTACGAGTAACAAAACAGATGATATCGCTGGTACATAGTTTATCGGTCAGTTTTAAAATATAAGCATGTGGAATAAAGTCGAGTGGCAAAAGTTTGTGCTCTATCGTATCAGTGACACCAAATTTACTTAAAAACTGAGTGTTATCGATATTCTTATACATCCGATGCGAGTAATTTGATCCAATTTTAGTCGTAATATTATCGAGAAGCCATTCATTATTGACTAACCAATCGGCCACGACGAAATGATTTCTTGACTTAAAATTGATCTCGCCGTTTTTATATCTGATATGCATGAGGTTTGATATGAATTCATCTGCATCGTGAGAAATCGATAATGCAATGACCTGTTCCACGAATGTCATGCAATCGAAGGAACGCAGATCGAATAAAGGCTTTTTATCGACCAGTCCCAATTCCCCTTCGCCGAGCGGGGAGCCTGAGTAAGGAGCCCCTATAAACAATTCTGAGAAATAATTGATCTTTTCAACTGAATGTGTAGCGGTTACAGGTACAGACGATAAGATCGCTGTAATGTTAGCGTCAGGATTGATGAGTAACGCTTCGTTAAGAGTCAGCGTTTGGGCATCGGTCGGATCGGATGCGGATAAGAAGTAGAGGATGGCAAGAGCAAAGACAACAGAATGAACTAAGCTGTTTGGAGTATGTAATCGCATGGAAATAACCGAGATGGTTTGATTTGTCGAATCAATTTATCAAGATAGACGTCAGTATTTATGAACCAGTTGAAAAATAAATTTGGTTCGTCATTGTGATAAAGGATTAAGGATATCGGTGCCAGTCGACAGGCACTCGCCAGCGGAGACCTTTCATATCCAGAAAATAAACGTAATTATTTGATAGACCGAAGGTCAGCAAGTTGTTCAGATCTTCGACATTCGTCTTACTAATGAACCTAATCTCGTCGAGTTTACCCGATTTAAATAATTTGGGTGAATGCGTTTCATGATAAAAGACTTTTTTAAATCCCAGGGTTCCGAGGTAAAGACCTTCGAGTGGATCATGCACGTAAAGCTTTTGTTTAAAATAATCGATAAGATCGATGCAGGGAACCGAACTGATATCGAAATCTGCATAATGGTTCAGGAGTTTGAAGATGAATTTACGAAGTTGAACACCGAAAATTAAAGAGGAATTTTTCAACTCGGAAATGATTTGATCGTAGTCTTCTTCCTCGAACTGCTTTAGTTGGTCGCTACGATGCATGTATACAGAAGCTATGGAAATACCCATGTTATGAATGGCTTTCTTACCGCCGACATCTTCAAAGCTTCTTCGCGTTTGTACGTCCAATATCACGATGTTATTCATGATCTTACCCGCGTTTTTCGAGGGATAGCAGAGAATGAGCGGGCAAAGCGAGTTCTTTCGTCGAAAAGAGATCTAAATGAGGGTTCAGGTGATTGAGTCCCGTCTCTTTTTCAATTCGTCTTAATATAGTAGCACAGCACAGTCTGGGTCAAAAATCGGGTCCATGCTCAGTGAAATATGTTCCGAATCCGCTATGTCGCCATCTTCATGTTATCAATAATGTTCATTCCTCATAAAGCAATTAGCAAAACACAATAATTTGTTTCTTAAAAAAATCAGATCAAACCAAACTTTTTACCGAGCTTATGAAATGTATCCAGGACCTGATCAAGTTCTTCTTCCGTATGCGTGGCCATGTAACTTGTTCTGAGAAGGGAGTGACCTGGCTCAACAGCAGGGCTGATGACCGGGTTGGTAAAGATGTTGTTTTCGAATAGAAGTTTCCAGAATTGAAATGTTCTCATATCATCACCGATAATGATCGGAATGATAGGAGTTTCCGATTTACCTGTGTTGAATCCCATCTCATTGAAACCATTTTTCATTTTTCGAGCATTATGCCAGAGTCTTTCAATACGTTCGGGTTCCTGTTCGAGGATTTCGATCGCCTTAATTACAGTTGCAATGGCCGATGGTGGCATACTGGCTGAAAAAATTAGAGAACGCGCGTGATGTTTGATGTAACTGACCACGTCCTGATCGCCGGCGACGAAGCCGCCCAGTGAAGCGAACGATTTGCTGAACGTACCGACGATTACATCGACTTCATTCTCCAGGTTAAAATGTTCACCCGTTCCGCGGCCATGTTGGCCTAATACACCGACGGAATGAGCGTCATCGATCATGATGCGTGCGTTGTATTTCCTGGCGATTTTAACGATCTCAGGCAAGTTTATGATATCCCCCTCCATGCTGAAGAGACCGTCCGTTACGATTAATTTGCCATTCGAGTCATCATTGTGTCGTTGCAGCACCTTTTCAAGATCTTCCATGTCATTATGTTTGAATTTGAACGTTTTACCGAAGGAGAGGCGACATCCGTCGACGATGCTGGCATGGTTAGTACGATCGGCGAAGATTAAATCATTTTTGCCGACGAGTGTTGAGATTGCGCCGAGGTTGGTTTGGAAACCAGTGGAGAAGACGAGAGCTGCTTCTTTACCGATGAAGCGAGCCAGTTTATCTTCGAGTTCCTCATGCAGCGTTAAGGTTCCATTAAGGAATCGTGATCCGGTACATCCGGAGCCAAAAATTTCTAATGCTTCGATCGCAGCTTCTTTGATGCGAGGATCCTGGGTCAGACCGAGATAGTTATTTGATCCGATCATGATTACCTGTTTACCATCGATCATCACAGTAGACCCGGCTCCGGATTGAATTGCTTTAAAATAAGGGTAAAATCCGGATTGCATCGCTTCTTTTACTCTTGTATATTTCTTGCATTTTTCGAACAGGTCCAAGGTAAATCTCCTTTTATTTTTAGACGCAAAATCTGCCACATTAATTATAAATAATTTAATATATAAATAGTTTTTAATTTTGTCAAGGCAAAAAGTTACCACAAATAAATTTAATCAAAATAATTTTTACAAAATCATGTTGATTATGTTCTTAAATAATTGTATATTTAACACAATTTACTTACGTCTGGGGATTAAAAATGGTAAAGTTAGGCAGAAAGACAGTTGATTTCTCCGATCACTCGCTTCAAAAATATTTGCAGGAAATTGGTAACGAACCACTATTAAGCCCGTCAGATGAGATTACGTTAGTAAAAAAGATAAAACAGGGGGATCAGGAGGCACTAGAGAAACTAACAAAGGCGAATCTGCGATTTGTCGTCAGTGTAGCCAAGCAATATCAGGGTCAGGGATTGACATTAGGTGATCTAATCAACGAAGGAAATTTGGGCCTGATCAAGGCTGCAACCCGGTTCGACGAGACCAAGGGATTCAAATTCATCTCGTACGCGGTATGGTGGATTCGTCAGTCTATTTTACAGGCTTTAGCCGAACAATCGAGGGTCGTCCGTCTGCCGTTAAATCGCCTGGGGATACTGAACAAGATAGGTAAAGCCTTCATGGCTTTGGAGCAGGAATACGAGAGGGAGCCCTCTGCTGAGGAGATCGCGAGGTCGCTGGAGATGACGGACATCGAGGTATCCAATACGCTGCGCATCTCCGGGAAGCATGTCTCACTCGATGCCCCGTTCAATCAGGACGATGAGAATCGGCTGCTGGATATATTGGAAGATATAATGCAGCCATCGCCCGACAATTCTTTGATGAACGAATCGCTCAAGATTGAGTTAAGAGAAGCATTAGCAACTCTAACCTCACGTGAGGCAGAGGTTATTCGTCTTTATTTTGGGATCGATCAAGAGAATCCCCTGACTTTGGAAGAGATCGGTGAACGTTTTAAATTGACGCGGGAGAGGGTTCGCCAGATCAAAGAGAAGGCGCTGCGTCGATTGCGACATGCTTCGCGGAGTAAAAAATTACGCTCTTACCTTGAATAACCAATATGATTGAAACAATGATCTGTTTTGTGAATATAATATGTAGTGAGCTATCACCTGGGGAATAGAATGCATCGAGATAGAGATTGTGCCTTTATTATCTTCGAGTTTTTGGTATCACTAGTTAGGCATGTTGAGGTCATTGGAACATATATTGGTGGTTTACGTATAGCGAATCTGTAAAAAAGTATGTTTATTGGGTTCTCAGTCGCGTTTTAATCACACAAGTCGATTTTTTAACGAATGCAAAGGAGATCTATCATGTTGAAAATATCTAAAATTATGATACTGGTTGCACTCATATTATTTGTGATGAGCCTTAACTCCTTGTACGCGCAGCGTTATGGCACAAGATATGGTGTAACGAACGTTAAAGTGGGTTATTTCGGACCCAAAGATGCGAAAGGTGGAATCATTCTCGGGGGTATGTTAGGTTCCGCGGTCGATGAAGCCGTGGATGTGGGACTTGGTGTCGATTTATTCAGAGGAAACAACAAGAAGGAAGTCCAGACCGGTTCAGAAACGGTCGTCGGTGGTCTTAAGGAGAAAGCGTCTTATCTGGATTCTGAATCTTCCATCACTCTCGTCCCTGTGACCGGAATGATAAACATAAAAATTCCTGCAAGTTATGATCTGTATTACACTGTCGGTGGCGGTGTTGGGTACGAATTTTTATGGACAGATGAGCAGGAATTCGACGAAACCACAGGGAAGGCGATCGAGTCAGAATCGAGATTTTACCATGGCTTTCACTGGATGATCACCGGCGGGATTCTCTACAAATTAGGGGCACGATCGTCATTGATACTCGAGGCATTTTACGATGGTGCCGAGTTAAGTCGCGAGAAGAGCAACATTACCTACAAGGTAAATCCGTCCGGCTTTGGCATTCGAACTGGTGTCAGATTCGGAATATTATAGAATGAATTTAGTTAAATACGATACGGATATCTCACCGCATTGCATATAATGACAGGAAGATATCCGTTTTTCGTTAATAGAGTATTCAGTCACAATGAGTAGATTAATCTCATGAACTATTATGAACGACCGACGTTACAACTTGAACGATATGGGATCACCAGAGCGGTAAAGTATTTAATTATTCTGAACACCGTTATTTTTCTTTTGCAGCAGTTGAGTGGTGAAATGCTGATCCCATTTCTTGGCCTGTCGGCGTACACGGTTTGGAATAAACTATATATCTGGCAGTTAGTGAGCTACATGTTTCTGCATGTTGGCTTTATGCATATTTTATTGAACATGTTTATCTTATGGATGTTCGGTTGCGAAGTTGAACGCTACTATGGATTTAAGAATTTTTTAATCTATTATTTTATTTGTGGCATCGGGGGTGGAATACTTCATGTTCTACTCTATCCGAACACAATCACGATTGGGGCGTCAGGGGCTATTTATGGTATATTAGTGGCGTTCGGAGTATTATTCCCGAACCGGCCGATTATGATGTTCCCATTTTTTTTAACGCTTAAAGCGAAACATTGGGTGCTGATCTTCGTGGGAATCGAGTTGTTATTCGGAATCACGGGTCGTCAGGATGGTACGGCGCATTTCGCCCATCTGGGTGGTATGCTTGTCGGATTTCTATATTTAAAATATGGATTGAAATTGGGATTAGTCACTGATTACGTTCATCAAAAGAGTGAAGAAAGACGTCTTATGTCGATTGCCCGCGAAAGTCGGCGCAAAGAGGAATTAAGAAAGGCGGTCGATCAAATTCTCGACAAAATCAATAAAGTCGGTTACGAAAATCTTACCGATGAAGAGAAACAGATATTAAAAGAAGCCAGTGAATTATTTTCTAAAGAGTAATAAAATAGTATGGGGAAAAAAGGCTTAAGCTTTACTTTGATCATATGCGTATTTCACATTATCTTTTGTGGTTTGTTACTGTCGCAAAGCATAGATTACTCCGTGTTGAATGAAGATCCGATACCGGTTTCCAGGATCAAAGCGGATGACATCGATTTCATTTCCGTGTCGGATCTTGCTCGCAAGTTGAACGCGAGGACATATTTTAGCGAGCGGACTAAGAAGATTATCATTTACCTGGGGGACAAAGAGATTAAGGTGAGTTCATTTAATCCGTTCGTCATCGCGGGTCAGCATGTGTATCAACTCTACACGGATACGATCTACCGGGACGGAGACATTTATGTTCCTGAAAAAGATTTTCTTCTCTTATTGAAGAGTGTGGTGAACACAGGGTTGGGCGAGTATACGCCAGATCCAAGCCATCCTTCTTATTTTGATTATAGACCCAACATCGAAGGCATCCAGCTGGAGGAAAAAGCCAATGGCACCTTAATCAAGATCATGGTGTCCGGGAAATTTTCGAAAAATGATATCGGATTCAGGGAACGCCATCGATGGCTTTATGTGGATATTTTCGGTGGTGTGGTCGATACAATCGCATTGAGAAAGGTATATGATAACGGTTTGGTTTCGCAAATAATACCGTTGCAATTGAACGAGAAGATGACTCAGTTGAGTTTTAAACTTCGGAAGTCCATTATCGAAAAACAGCTATTTATGGACAATCCTGGTGAGATTCTGATTTCGTTGAAGACACAAAATGATATTTCCGATGATATCATGAGCGAATTAGAACGGCAAAAGAATAAATGGTTGATCGATAAGATAGTGATTGATCCGGGGCATGGTGGCAAAGATCCGGGTGCTATGGGGCCTGGTGGAACGAAGGAAAAAGATGTAGTTCTTGCTATCGCATTGGAATTGGCCAGGCTGCTTGTCGATAAGACGGATATCGATGTGTTGATGACCCGTGATGATGACCGGTTTATTGAATTGAAGAGCAGGACGGAGTTCGCCAATAAGCATGGCGCAAAATTATTCATCAGCATTCATGCGAATTCCAATCCGAGTCGTTCTGTAAAAGGCGTGAGTACTTATTTCCTGGGCATTGAAAAATCGGATGAAGCTCGCGAAGTTGCATTAAAAGAGAACTCGGTTATCAAATTGGAGGAAAATGGGCAGTATGCTGATTTGACGAATGAGAATTTCATTTTATCGGCGATGGCGCAGAATGTGTACAATACCGAGAGTCAGGATTTTGCGGCTATCGTACAGAAGCATACGTCCAGAAAGTGCAACTTAAGAGACAGAGGAGTACTGCAGGCAGGATTTTACGTATTATGGGGTGCATCGATGCCGAATGTGCTCATCGAGACGGCGTTTTTATCCAATTCAGATGAAGAGAAAAAATTGCGCAGCCGATCATTTCAGAAAAAAATGGCGGAGGGTATATTCGATAGTATCATGGAGTTCAAGCGTAAATCCGAGGAAGGCATTTAAGATTTTTATTGACTTTTAAGTAAAAAAAAATTATATTTTAACTCTATTAATTTTTGAATTTAACGTAATCGATTTATCGGAATGTTGGAGGTTATCACCCTATGCAGCGAAAATTGCTTTTTAGATCTATTTTGATATTGGTACTTGTTGTTGTTGCTTTATGGCAATTATATCCCACTTACAATTTGAATAGACTCAAAGAAAAAGAGAACAGTTTAATCGGTGAGTTATCCAATACCATCGATTTGACGTCATCCGATATCAGGACGGCTTTAATCAATCAGGAGTTAGAAAGCCTTGTACGTTCTAAAAGCAGATCGTTACCCAAGGATAGTTTGGATATGATGTTGACGATGAGTACGGAGATATCCAAATTATACGAACGGATCGATAAGACAGAACCAAAGGCAATCAAGAGGGGATTGGATCTGCAAGGTGGAACCTATCTAGTCTATGAAGTCGATTTTCAGGAATTTATACAGAATTTAGCTAAATATAAGGATGCTGAGTTAGAGCAACTTATTATCGAGATCGATAACGAGGCCAAATCGAAGGATTTAGATTTCTTTGATGTGCTTATTCAGACATTCGAAGAGAAAGAAATCCCGCTTTCGAAATATTTCGGGAAGAAGGGGGATAACAATCGACGTATCATCGAAGATTTGCGGACAGAATCTGAAGAAGCGATCGGGAGAAGTCTGGAAGTACTCAGAAACCGTATCGACCAGTTCGGTGTGTCGGAGCCATCTATCCAGAAGCAGGGATCGAGAAGGATCGTCGTCGAATTAGCTGGAATTCAGGATATCAATAGAGCCAAACGTATCATCGGAAAGACGGCCCTGCTGGAGTTCAAACTGGTTCGAGACTGGGAGGACACATGGGACGTCGTTCAGAAAATTGATAAGATTGTAAAAAACAGGAGACTCGGTATCACGGATTCGTCCGAGCTTTCCAGGCTCTTAGCTGAAGAGACGGTTGAAGCTGATTCAATTACAGCTGAGAAAAAAATAAGAGATGAGAAAGAGATCGATCTTTCTGAATTGTTCGGTGAAACAGAGGAGGGAGAAGCGGATATCTCTGTAGAGGGCGATACTGCTTTATCAGTTGATAAAGATCTTTTTGAGGAAAATCCGTTTCTGTCGTTATTTGGGAACGTCCGTAACCTCATGGCTGCTCCTGAGCAAAACATGTCAACCATCAACAGGATTTTAAATTATCCTGAGGTGAAGGAAATAATTCCTGGTGACTCTGAATTTTTATGGTCTTCACAATCAGAACAGTCGGTACAGGACAAATCAACTCAGTACTATTATTTACTCATGGTGAAGAAAGAGGCTGAATTAACGGGTAGTCTTTTAGAGAACGCTGATGTACAGGTCTCGAGTGGTGATGGCGGCTCGATGGGTGCGGGTCAATCCGAGGTTCACCTCACATTCAACAACGAAGGAGCCAAGGTTTTTTCCAGGGTGACCGGTGCAAATGTAGGTAAAAACCTGGCTATTGTGCTCGATGATAAAATCAGGTCGCATCCCAGAATTAAGGAAAAAATTCCATACGGTAATGCCAGAATCGATGGTATGGCTAATATCGAAGAAGCGAGGGATCTCGTCGTGGTGTTGCGAGCCGGATCCTTGCCTGCAAAATTAGAGGTGATCGAAGAACGAACAGTGGGGCCATCATTAGGAAGGGATTCGATACAAAAGGGACAATATTCGGCCATCGTTGGATTGATTTTAGTGGCAATATTTATGATCATATACTACAGGATGTCCGGAGTGATTGCGGATCTGGCACTGTTTTTAAACATCATTTTCTTATTAGCCGTGTTGGCCGCATTTCATTTTACGTTGACATTGCCCGGTGTGGCAGGTATCATTCTGACGATTGGTATGGCAGTGGATGCGAATGTGCTGATCTTTGAACGAATCCGGGAGGAATTAAGAACCGGTAAAACGATCAGAGCGTCCATCGACAGCGGCTATTCGAGAGCCTTTACGACTATTCTCGATGCAAACGTAACCACGCTAATAACGGCTTTAGTACTGTATCAGTTCGGTACCGGTCCCATCAAGGGTTTTGCCGTCACGTTGGCAATCGGCATACTGGCGAGTATGTTCACGGCGATCGTTGTAACACGATTAGTATTTGATTACATTACATCACGTTGGCAAATTAAAAAATTAAGTATATAGATAAGACATCAACCGGATTTGATAATTGAGAGGACGGAAATGCAATTTTTAAAGGATGTTCATTTTAATTTTATTGGTAATCGATATAAGGCTGGTATATTTTCAATTATTCTTATTGTCATAAGTATTATTTCATTGATTGCCCGTGGTGGTCCAAATTACGGTATCGATTTTAAGGGAGGAGCATCACTCCACATCCGTTTCGAGCAACCAACCACGGTCGCTGAAATTCGTGAGGTTTTATCCAACATAGGTCAGGGAAATAGTGAGATTAAGCGCTTAGGTGAAGGGCCGGAATTTTTAATACGTATGCAGGAATCAGTGGAAATTGGTGACATCTCCGATCTTTTTCTGACTCGACTCTCCGAGGAGTTTGCAGACAATCCTTATGAACTTTTAGAAAAAGATACCGTCGGGCCCAGAATCGGCTCAGAATTGAGAGATGCAGCCATTTGGGCTATCCTTGTAGCACTCGGTCTCATATTAATCTACATCAGCTGGCGCTTTGAATTTAAGTTCGCCGTCGGAGCGGTGATTGCCCTCTTCCATGATGTTATCATTACACTCGGCGCTTTTTCGGTTTTAAATCTGGAGATCTCTTTAGCGATCGTGGCGGCTTTCTTAACGATTGTGGGTTATTCGTTAAATGATACGATCGTCGTGTTCGACAGGATCCGTGAGAATTTGAAGGTGATGAGACGTGAACCGTACGAAACTATCTTTAACACGAGTATCAATCAGACGCTCAGCAGGACGATTCTGACATCTGCGACGACACTGATCGTCGTGGTTATTTTATTTTTCTTCGGCGGAGAAGTGATTCATAACTTTTCTTTTGCTATGTTAATTGGTATCATCATCGGTACCTATTCCTCGATCTTTGTAGCGAGTCCTTTTGTGGTCGAATGGCATTTGCATCAACAAAAAGAAAAAAATAAAAACATTTAACGTCAATAGATAACAAGGAGGAGAGATGACTTTAAAAGAAAAAGAATTGGGCAATATTACTGTTTTAGAACTATCGGGTAAGATCATGGGCGGCCCTGATGCCACATCCCTAAACGAAAAGTTGCATGAGCTCATCGAGAAAGGCAAGACAAAGGTGGTCGCCGATCTGACTAAAGTAAGCTGGATGAACAGTTCCGGACTGGGCATACTGATCGGTGGATTGACGACGATGAGAAACAACAACGGGGATTTGAAATTAGCTAACGTTACGGATCGAATTCAAAGCCTGTTGATGATCACGAAACTGATCACGGTATTTGAAACATTTAACACGCTTGATGAGGCAGTGGCGAGTTTCTAGTCGCCGGGCTAATTGCACAATTTTCATTACCATTCATTGGTTCAGGTTCTTTTGTGTACAATACAGTGGCAATGTACACATCCGATCGATTTGAATTGAAAGCAGATAAAGCAAATCTAAAAATATCAGGATATAAAAAACTCCGGATTTTTAATTCGGAGTTTTTTATTATAATCATCAGGCATGATGTATCTCATCGATTCGCCTTTTACTGCAAATGATTTCTTCCGGGGCTGTACGAATTGATTTTAGCTTGAAAAATGTTTTAAAATATGTGGTAACCGATTTTATTCTTCTACTTCCATCGGTTTTATTTCTTCACGCCCAATATAATTTTATCATTACCTAGTTTAATTTCTTTGGTCGTCGCACCCGATGCTATTTTATCGTGTATCTCCATAGCCAGAGTCTCAGTCTTAATGTACTCACTGTGTCGTTCGAATGCTTCACTGATTTTTTCTGAGCCCTCGAAATACAGATAAATTCGATCGTTCATCTCGAAATCCGCTTCCTTCCGTAATTCCTGAATATGGCGCACAAGATCTCGGGCAAGACCCTCAGAAAGCAGCTCGTCGGTTAGTAATGTGTTCATTCCAATGACGTATCCGTCGGTCTCGATGATTTCATAGTCCTGTTTTGCACTGGTTTCGATACTCAGTTCATCGGGTTGTATCTCCAGTCGCCGATTATCGACTTCAAGGTTGATAGACAGATTCGCACGTAATTGCTTTACAATCTCCTTATGATCATGTTGTTTCAAAGCCGCTTGAATCTTCGGTAGATCTTTGCCATATTTTTGGCCCAATTTTTTAAAGTCGATTTTCAATTCATAGTGTGCCAGGTCCGAATCATCCTGCGAGAAGGCTATCGTCTTGACGTTCAGTTCTTCGATAAAGTGCTGTTCGTAATTACGCAGCGCCTCCATATCAACGTTTTTATCCATGACCACGACAACGAGTTCTGATAAAGGTTGTCGCACCTTGATGTTGGTCTTGTTCCTCAATGACCTTCCGGCTTTTACTATTTTTATCACCTGGTCCACATCGTTGACCAGTTTTTCATCGACAAGGTTGTCATCTACTACCGGAAAATCAGTCAAGTGCACTGATTCTGGGGCATTCTGATTATTGGAAACCACGAGATTTTGATACATCTCTTCGGTTATAAACGGAATGATGGGCGCCACTAACTTGATGAACGAAACCAATACATGATGAAGGGTGGAGTAGGCGACTTTCTTATCTGTATCTTTTTCGCTTTTCCAGAACCGTCGTCGATTGCGGCGAACGTACCAGTTAGATAGATCATCGATAAAATCCTCGGCTTTTTTAATGAACGCCATGATATTGAAATCTTCGTAGTAGAGATGTGCATCCTTGATTAATTCCTGTAATTTCGCCAGCATCCATCGATCGATTTCCAGCAAATCGTCCTGTTTTATACTTAATTGGGAAGGATTAATCCCATCGAGGATTGCGTAGTTCGTCCAAAACGCGTACGTATTCCACAGCGTGAGTAGATGTTTCCTGACTTCCTTCGCAGGTCCGTAGCCGAAGTTTAAATTCGTAAACGGATTATGTTCGCAGAACATCCATCTCATCGTGTCCACACCCATCAATTCGGCTGCGTCATCGAACCAGATGGCGTTTCCAGAGCTTTTATGCATCTCTTCACCCTGCTCATCGCGTACAAGCGCGTGACCCAGCACCGTTTTAAACGGAGGTCTGTTCTCCATCACGGTGCTCATCGTCAGAATCGCGTAAAACCAATTTCTGAATTGTCCGGGGAAGCACTCGGTGATAAAATCAGCCGGAAACCATTTCTCCCAGTAAGCACGATCCTCGAGGTACTTCATGGTCGAATAGGGCACGATTCCTGCGTCGAGCCAGGGATTACCGACATCGCTGATACGAGCAACCTTTGCCCCGCATTTCTCGCATTTAATCTTCACGAAATCGATATAGGGTCGATGCGGAGTATGACCTTCGAATAGATCCCAGCCCTCAATTGCACGTTCCTTTAATTCGTCAATCCCGCCAATTACCTCAAAATGACCGCATTCTGCGCATTCGAAAATAGGCAGCGCTAATCCCCAAAATCGTTTCTTGGATATCATCCAGTCATGCATATTTTTTAACCAATCGAGTTCCAACTGCATTCCATATTCTGGCATCCATCGTATTTGCCTGGTGACGTCCATAATGTCGTGCCGTACTTCATCCATTTTAATAAACCATTCATCGACGAGTCGGAAAACGAGCTCAGTACCATGGCGCCAGCACACAGGATAACGGTGAGTGATAGTTTCCTTTTTATAGAGGATGCCTTTTTCTCTTAAATTGTTAATGATGGGTTCGGCGACATCCATCACGTTTTTCCCGCTGAGCCAGTTGAATCCTTCAATATAGGTTCCAAATTCATCTAAGGGAGCGATGGCTGGCAGATTATACTGTTTGCCCAGTTCGTGGTCCTCTTTACCACATCCAGGAGCGATGTGCACGATCCCGCTACCATCTTCAGAACTGACTTCATCCCAGACGAGCACCGGATGTCTCACCCCGTACTGAGCCGAAAGCTCTTCGAATGGCGAACGAAATTCGAGTCCTTCTAAGGCCTTCCCTCGGATTTCATCCAGTATCTCATATTCCCCTTTTGAGGCCATAACATCTTTAACCCTGTCCTTGACAAGGTAAACGATATGGTCTCCCTGTTTTACTTTGCAATATATAAAATCTGGATGCACTGCTGCAGCGACATTAGCGGCTAATGTCCACGGCGTCGTGGTCCATACGAGCAGACTCTCGTTTTCCCTTCCGACGATCGGAAAGAGAACATATATACTCATATGTTTCATCTCACGGTAACCCTCTGTGGCGATTTCGTGCTGAGACATTGCCGCACCGCAGTTGACGCACCAGGGCATCACATCGTGGCCTTTATAGATCCAATCTCGGTCATAACATTTTTTCAGGAAGTTCCAGATGGTGTAATTATTCATATCCGACATCGTGAAATATGAATTGTTCCAATCCATCCAATAACCGAGCCGTACAGATTGCTCCGTCTGAACTTGTGAATATTTCAACACTCTTTGCTTGCATTTTTCAACGAACTTTTCGATGCCGTAGCGTTCTATATCACCCTTTGATTTAAAGCCCAATTCCTTTTCGACCTCCACCTCCACCCATAAGCCCTGACAATCGAATCCGTTTTGATAACGCAGGTCGTATCCGAGCATGGCGTGATAGCGTTGATATACATCCTTATAGGTGCGTCCCCATGCATGATGAACTCCCATTGGATTGTTGGCCGTAATAGGGCCATCCAGAAACGACCACGGTCGTTTCCCCTGGTTCTTAGCGACCAGTTTCCTGAACGTGTCGTTTCGATTCCAATAGTCAAGTATCGTGTGTTCGAGTTGAATGAAGTCTTCCTGAGTGTTTACTTTCTTAAACATCGTATTATTTCCTAACTTATGTGTTGCGTGATCCAGACATCGTGTTAATATGTCTGAAAACTGAGACTATAGATATGTCTGACTATATGTGAGCCGTTATATTAGAAATCGGTTTATAAAATTAAAAAACCCACTTCCTCGAATTCGTTCGGCAGTGGGTTTTAAATATAGAATGATATATGCAAATTAAGATCCGGCTGCCGTTTGAGTGAGGCGTATTCCGATGTATTGTATCCCGATAATAATTGTAATTAATGCATTCATGATCTGTCTAAGCTCTTATTTTAAATAAAAACAAATATAAAACATTTCATTTTAAATGTCAAGACTTTATTTAGTTAGCTCCGTGTTTTTTCTAAAATTTAATATAGTTCAGGGTAACGAAGACGACAGCTCACAAAACGTTCAAATGGTCTTTTATCTTCATGCTGACACTGTACGCACGGATAGGAGATATTATTTTATTGACATGAGATTAATTTTTTAGTATCTTGATACGTTGCAGATGAAAAAGCGATGCCAGACGAAATCGATAGCACCAGGTTCTTCATGGAATACGGAATGAAGGATCATCCTGGCCGATGGAGCGTTAAAAATCTGTTGACAGTATTGATATTCTGGACTTCGTTTTTCATTGAGAAACGAAACATGGATCTGTGATCGAAAATAATAGTGGATGAAAGGTGTTAGGCATTGAATATACTTGGTATTTCATGTTTTTACCACGACAGTGCGGCCTGTCTTGTTGAGGATGGTGAGATAGTCGCCGCAGCCCAGGAGGAGCGTTTTACCCGGAAAAAACATGATCATGATTTCCCTCAGAATGCGATCGATTTCTGTCTGAGTTTTAAGAATTTAAAAATTGACGACATCGATTATGTGGCCTTTTATGAGAAACCGTTTATCAAATTTGAACGAATATTGGAGACGTACCTCGCCTATGCCCCGCTGGGAATCAGATCGTTTATCAAGGCGATGCCGCTGTGGATCAAGCGTAAATTATGGATCCCCGACATCATAAAGAAACAGCTCGGGTATACGGGGATCATCATCTATCCGGAACATCATGAGTCGCATGCTGCCTCAGCATTTTTCCCATCTCCGTTTGAGAGGGCAGCGTTTCTGACCATGGATGGTGTCGGAGAATGGACGACCACTTCGTTCGGAGTCGGTGAAGGAAACAGAGTGACGATCGATTCAGAAATTCATTTTCCCCACTCCATTGGTCTGTTATATTCCGCATTTACCTATTTTACAGGTTTTCGAGTCAATTCTGGTGAATACAAGGTCATGGGATTAGCTCCTTATGGCGAACCTCGATATGTGCAGACGATTTTGGATCATCTGATCGATTTAAAAGAGGACGGATCGTTCAAGTTAAACATGGATTATTTTAATTACGGCTCTGGCTTGACGATGACCAGTTCGAAGTTTAACGAATTATTTGGCGATAAACCGCGCAAACCGGAGTCGGCACTGAGACCGTTAGACATGGATATGGCGAGGTCGGTGCAGGAGGTAGTCGAAGAGGTAATGCTGCGTGCAGCGCGTCATGTGCATCGCGTAACCGGTCAGGAGAATCTTTGTCTGGCGGGCGGAGTAGCTCTTAACTGCGTCGGTAACGGCAGGATATTACGAGAGGGGCTGTTTAAAAATATATGGATTCAACCGGCTGCCGGCGATGCGGGCGGATCACTGGGTGCCGCATTATTTACATGGTATCAGTTCCTCGATAAGCAACGATCGGTACAGGCTGCTCATGATGCACAGAGGGGATCGTACTTAGGTCCATATTATGATGATAGCGCAATCGAGACGTTCTTAGAACAAAACAAGATTCCTTACGAAAAATTATCAGATGAGCAGCTCTTCGACAGAACCACGGATTACATCATCAACGAGAAAGTTATCGGATGGTTTCAGGACCGGATGGAGTTCGGTCCTCGTGCCCTGGGTAATCGTTCCATCATCGGTGATGCACGATCACCTGAGATGCAGACCTTGATGAATTTAAAGATCAAATTTAGAGAGAGTTTCAGACCGTTTGCTCCGTCTGTTTTAAGAGAGAGAGCAGCGGATTACTTTGACATCGAGGTAGAGAGTCCGTACATGCTTCTGGTCGCACAGGTCAATGATTCGAAAAAAAGGCCGATCCCGGATGATGATGGAAAATTACAGGGTATCGATAAGTTAAGAGTCATTCGCTCGGAAATACCTGCGGTAACTCATGTCGATTATTCAGCACGTCTCCAGACCGTCAGCGAGGAGACAAATCCCCGATACCATCGGCTGATCAAAGCTTTGGAGCAGAAGATAGCGTGTCCTGTCATAATCAACACCTCGTTCAACGTTCGAGGCGAACCCATTGTCTGCACACCTGACGATGCCTACCAATGCTTTATGCGCACCGAAATGGACTATCTGATCCTGGGTAATTACCTGATTACGAAAGACCATCAATCCACGATTGAATCGATCAAAGATAGGAGCAGGGTGTATGAGTTGGATTGAGGAAGTGAAGACGAACATAAAAGGATTGGATCTATCATCCAGAACCATACGTCAGTTTAGTTTTCTTATATCGGCTGTCGCCTTGATCGTTGCTGTCCTGATGCTGTGGAAAGGGACGGCGAAGATGAATGCAGGCTATCTGATCGGATTTGCCGTTGTTTTCATGGTTATGGGAATTGTATTTCCTGCAATTCTTAGACCCATTTACAAGGTCTGGATGGGATTTGCATTTACGCTTGGGTGGTTGATGACCAGAATCATCCTGTCGATTGTTTTTTATGTCGTTATCACTCCGATCGGTCTTGTGATGCGATTGGCGGGCAAGGATTTTCTGAGCCTGCGTATCGATAAACGGGTCGATTCGTACTGGATT